>DRJH01000150.1 GCA_011052285.1 Gammaproteobacteria bacterium | reverse complement strand
TTACTGAAGTTTCACTGTTTAGGTTTGGATAAAATGTGCTGAATGATCTATACAATTGAAAAATATAAATATTATCTGCTTGCGAACGCCCTGCGTTTAGAGTGAATTTTATGGGGGTTTGCTACAAACGAGGCAAACCCCATCAAAATTATCCACAATCCATAGCTACTGTGCCAGGAAGCACTCTAAGAACGGTGAAACGTCAGCTTCTTATACTCTGCTATAATCATGATTGAGGGGTTGGGTAAACAGGTATGTATTCAAAAGTAACTAAAATAAGCCGACCCCAGGCTCCGCAAGCTTTTCAACGACACCGTTTGTTTTCGTTACTGGATGAAGCCGCCTCTCGCGCCATAACCTGGATCAGCGCCAATGCCGGTGCCGGCAAGACGCTGCTCACGGTGAGCTATCTGGATGTGCGGCGGTTGCCTTGCATCTGGTATCGGTTGGACGCAAGAGATGCCGATACGGCAACCTTCTTTTATTACTTGCGCGAAGCGGCACGCCACGCGGAGTTTCCGCAAGTGGAGGCATTGCCACTGCTGACCGCTGAGTATGTCGGTTCCGAGATCGTCTTCGCGCAGAATTTTTTTGCACGGCTTTTTGTCGGGGCTCCCCGTCCCTACGCGCTGGTATTCGACAATTATCAGGACTTGCCCGGCGACGCCCCGTTGCACGCAGTCCTGAACACGGCGTTACAGGAGATTCCACCGGATGTGCGCTTGTTCTTTTTGAGTCGTTCGACGCCGCCAACAGGCCTGACCCGGTGGCAGGCCAATCAGCGTATGTGTGTTATCAATGCACCGGCGTTATGCTTGGATCGGGAAGAAACGGCCGGATTGCTTGCCTTGCGGCCGGAGCTGGAGCTGGACAGTGATCTCATTGATCTCATTCATGAAAGGGCTCAGGGCTGGGCTGTGGGTGTTGTTCTGCTGAGTGAGCATCCAGGTCACAAAAATACCTATTTAGAGGATAGCGGGTTCGGTTCGGAAGAACGGGTGTTCGATTATTTTGCCTGTGAACTGTTTGAACAGGCCCCGGAGGTTGTCAAAAGTTTTCTTTGTTATACGGCACTGCTTAACGAATTTGATATTCCACTTGTAAGGCGTCTGACAAAGCTTGCCCATGCAGAAAATATCCTGCGTGATTTAGTGCGCAGGAACCTGTTCATTTATCAGAAAAAGACCATGCGGAACAGTTATGAATATCACCAGTTGCTACACGATTTTCTGGTGGTGCAGGCACACAAAAGACTACCCGCGGAGGAGATCAAAAAATTCCGGATGCAAGCAGCGCAACTGCTTATTGAAGAAGGACAGACAGAAGAAGCATTAAAGCTTCTTCTGAGTGCCAGCGCTTGGGATGTGGCCGCACTCCTCATCGTGAAACATGCGGAAGAATATATTGATCAGGGCCTGAACCTTGGTTTGATTCACTGGATAGAGTGCATTCCGGAAAATATTCGGCAGACATCGCCCTGGTTGTTGTGCTGGTTTGGTGTGGCGCACATATCACACAATCCCCGTCACGCCAGAGATGTATTTGGAAGAGCATATGAATTATTTGAGCGACATTCGGATATCGCCGGGGAACTGTTGACATGCTGTAGCGCCATTGACGCCATTGTCTTTGAGATGGGTGACTTCAGCTTGTTGGATCAATGGAGTGACCGGTTGGAACAAAGAGTTTCAGGCCTGTCGACACTGAATAACCCACTGATCGAGGTACGCGCCACGATTGGCCTGTTTCTGGCATTGATGTACCGTAATCCCGACCATAAGGAACTGCCGGAATGGGTAGCCAAAATAGAGGATTTTGTTCTGTTCGGCTCAAACATCAAGCTTCGTCTGTACGTGGGCAGCCAGTTGTTTATTTACTATACGTGGTGGGTAGGCGATTTGGTCAGGGCGGATAGCCTGCTGACCAATCTGCAACCGCTGCTTCTGGCATTCAAAGGGATGCCGAGTATAAAAATAATCTGGTACTTCGTTACTTCATGCTATTCCTGGATGTTAGCGAAAACGGATGAGGGCGTAGCGGCGGCAAATGAGGGCTTGAGGGTGGCGTGCATGTATGGGACTTTGTTATCCGGGCGCAAGCCGTTTTCGCCACGTTGTCATCAGGCCAGACGGATGCCGCCCGGAAGTATCTTGAACGCATGGCGGAGTCGCTAGATTTGCGTCGCTACCTAGATGTTGCCTTCTTTCATCATTTGTATGGATGGTACTGGTTTCTAAAGGGGAATGCCAAGCAATCTTACGAGCATATGCGGCTGGCCGTTGAGTATGCCAAGAGAGCCGGGACACCCTATTTTATCCTGCATGGCCGTGTTGAATATTACAGAAACCAGTACCATCGGGGTGAAATTGCGGCCTGCCTTTCCGGGCTCGATGAGGTAAAAAAGGCAGCGCATGACATTGGCGCCAATACGGTATTGATATGTCGCCAGTCTGCTTCATGCGCAAGTTGCGCATGAGCAGGGAAATCCGCAAGAGTGTCTGACACAATTGCGCGCCGGGCTGGCGCTGGGTAGAACCTATGGGTTTTTAAATCATACATGGTGGTTGCCAACCACCATGAGTCATCTCTATGCGTTGGCGCTTGAGCACGGTATTGAAACGGATTATGTCGAGAAACTGATACGCTTGCGAAAACTGCCCCCAGCCACCGACGCTACCGTGGACGATACCTGGCCGAGGCCCCTTCGCATACACACGCTGGGCCGCTTT
>DRJH01000149.1 GCA_011052285.1 Gammaproteobacteria bacterium | reverse complement strand
TATTTATCCCCGGGGTAACCCAGCGACGCCCGGGTCCCTAATCCACTGGCCAGCACCGCCTCCGCCCCAGGATTCATAATATTGGAAGCCGGATTGAGATTGATGCACTGGCGATCATGAATCTGCCGGTTTTCAGCGATGAGCCGGTCCAGTCGAGCTGCAGTCTGGTCAACCGTCATTTTCGACACCGAAGTCGAAATGTCCTGTATCAACGTTTCGCAATGTACGGGAAGCCAGTTCCGTTTTGCCAGATGACCCATTATCAACCCCTATCAATCTTGCCTGTTGCTACGTTTACGTCAGATTCCCGATCCTGATGTTCTATTTGCCGTTGGTATTGCATCGCTTCGTCAGTAACAAACAGCGGCCCCACCAAGGAAATGGTCACCCACAAGTCCGGGTAGCTTTACCAGGAGGCTGTCCGAGAGTAGAGAACCTACTGCGGATAAGCGGATTTTTGTCAATGAATTCAGGACGGCTCTTTGGTGGTAAGACGGCAGAACAAAGCATGGAACCCGTGCTACTCATTTCATCCAACATTATGTGTGCGGATTACACCGCAAACAAACCGGGACCCGGCATACTATTCAACCGACCCAAATACCGAAAAAAGAGCATGCACAAATGTTGCCCCGGTTTATGCTACTCACGCTTGCCTCCAGTCGGGGGGTAAGGCAAGGGGAACGGGGTCACGGAATTTTTTCCTTCGTGGACCGTGACCTTGTTTAGCCCTTCTTTTTCAACCTGGTCAATACGGATTACCGCATGCAGGGGGATAAAAGTACATTCAACACCGTTGAATTCAGTCTTGAGCTTCTCTTCCGCCGGGTCCAAAACCAGCTTGCTGCGTTCTCCAAAAATGATTTCCGATACCTCAATAAAGGCGTACATACTCCCTTGGCTGACTTGTCGGGCATAGATCTCGTAGACGTTACCCTGATTATTGAAAATCACTTTATAGATTCGCTTGCAGCTCATGTCGCTCCTTCCTGCTGTCCTGCATCATACACAATCCTGGCTGTGCATTGATTATCAACGCACAACTGCCTGAATACCAGCACTTGCAAACTGCTAAAGACCTGTCTCCTGTTCTCTGTCTTGCATTCATTGTCGCATCCACTCAACCGAGAATCTGGGTGCCAACACCATGGTTGGTAAAAATCTCCAGTAATACCGCATGTGAAATTCTCCCGTCAATGATATGTGCCGAGGTAACCCCGGTGCTGATGGCATCGATGGCACAACCCACCTTGGGCAGCATCCCACCCCGGATGACGGCATCATCAATCAATTCCTGCACCCGGGCGCTATTGAGCCTTGGCAACAACGTACCATCCTGCATGACACCGGTGGTATCGGTTAGCAAAATAAGCTTTTCCGCTTGCAGGGTTGTTGCCAATCTTCCGGCGACGGTATCGGCATTGATATTGTAGGTATGCCCATCATCACCTACTCCGATCGGGGCAATGACCGGGATAAAATTTTGCTGTTCCAGCACGGTAACCACAGCCGGCTGAATGCTCTGAATCCTACCGACAAAACCATAATCAATGCCTTGACCCGGGCTATCAATGACCAGCTTGCAGGCCCGAATCAGATCGCCGTCTTTGCCGGACAGACCAACCGCCCGGCCACCGCTACGATTGATCTGGTTGACAATATCCTTGTTCACGAGACCGCCAAGCACCATTTCGACGATGTCCATGGTTTCACTATCAGTGACCCGCAAGCCGTTGACAAAACGACTCTCCTTGCCAATTTTCTGCAAGGTGCTGCTGATCTGTGGTCCTCCACCGTGGACGATAACCGGATTCATCCCCACCAACTTCATTAACACAATATCGCGGGCGAAACTCTGCTTGAGCGTACTATCGACCATGGCACTGCCACCATATTTGATGACTATGGTCTTGCCCTGAAAACGCTGAATATACGGCAATGCCTCGGTCAAAACCCGGGCAAAGTCATCCGCATCCCTTCTCTGCATGTCTTGTATTCTCGGCGCCTGCGCTGACACCTTTGAATTAGAAAAAAAGCGAACCCCGAAGGGTTCGCTCATGATACCACCGGATGCTATATCGATTTTCAGTTAATCTCGACCTGTACCCGTTTCGGCTTCACTTCCTCAGCCTTGGGAATGGTCAGGTTGAGAATGCCGTCACGGTACTCGGCATGTACCGAATCCTCGTCGACATCTGCACCGAGCCGCAAGGAGCGGATGTACTTGCCGAAACGGCGTTCCTGGCGAATCAGGCGCCCGGATTCAACTTCCTGGCTCTTCTCCAGGGTCTCGGCATTGATTGTCAACACACCGTCCTGAATGACGATATCCAGGTCGTCTTTTTTAATCCCCGGCAAATCGACCGCAACTTGATATTCATTGTCGGTTTCACAGATATCAACGGCCGGACGCATCGCCTGTCCGGTAACCACTTCCGGGGTCCTGTGACCACGCAAAAAACCATCAAAGAAATCGTCAAAATTACCAAATGTACCCCAGGGCACTACCCTGTCTGCTTGTCGCACCAAGTTACTCATGGCTGTTACCTCCGATCCAGGTTTCATCATAATGGACAGTGATATACTGCCCGTCTGATGACTAATTGGAGGTCACTGCAAGCATTTTCAAGTCCTGTCTCGAATAAGCTTTGTCGCCTCGATGCTTTACAGAATATAGCGAGCCAAATCCTCACTTTGCTCGAGTTCCTGCAGTTTCTCATCAACATATTCCGCATCAATTAAAAAACTGCAGCCTGCTTTGTCAGGCGCTTCGAAAGAAATTTTTTCCAATAATTTTTCCATTACCGTATGCAGTCGCCTGGCTCCGATATTTTCGGTTTTCTCGTTCACATTCCAAGCCACCTCTGCCAGTCTTTTAATCCCGTTGCTTGCGAATTCAAGATCAACAGACTCGGTTTTAAGCAAAGCCAAGTACTGTGTGGTCAGTGCGCCATCCGGCTCGGTCAGGATGCGGGTAAAGTCATCCACACTCAGGGCATTTAATTCCACCCGAATCGGCAACCTACCCTGCAGTTCAGGGATTAAATCCGAAGGTTTGCATAGTTGAAAGGCCCCTGAAGCAATAAACAGCACATGATCGGTTTTGATCATTCCATATTTTGTGGTGACCGTGCAACCTTCGACCAGTGGCAACAAATCACGCTGCACCCCTTCCCGGGACACATCAGGACCATGGCCATCCCGACCGACGATCTTATCCAGTTCATCCAGGAATACAATGCCGTTTTGTTCCACGCATTCAACGGCCTCAAGCTTGATTTGATCACTATTGATCATGCGCGCCGCTTCTTCTTCAGTCAGCATCTTCAGGGCATCCTTGACCCGCAGCTTTCGAGTCGAGGTGCGCTGATTGCCCATATTTTGAAATAGGTTTTGCAACTGACCCGTCATTTCCTCCAGGCCCGGAGGACCGACAATTTCGACACCGGCAATTTGTGAAGCCACCTCGATCTCAATTTGTTTTTCATCCAGGGTGCCTTCCCGCAACATTTTGCGAAACCGCTGGCGTGCCGCCCCATCCCGGTGGTCCCCCTCAGCCGGATCGAATCCACGTGCCGGAGGCACCAACACATCGAGCACACGCTCTTCAGCGGCATCTTCAGCACGAGGGCGGGTTCGCACCATGGCCTCCTCTCGCAACATCTTGACTGCAGATTCGACCAGATCACGAATAATCGAGTCCACTTCCCGACCTACATAACCCACTTCCGTGAATTTTGTGGCCTCTACCTTGATAAACGGGGCTTTGGCCAGAGTCGCCAGACGGCGGGCGATTTCCGTCTTACCGACACCGGTCGGTCCAATCATCAAAATATTGCGCGGGGTGATCTCCTTGCGCAAATCTTCATCAGCAACCTGCTGGCGGCGCCAGCGGTTACGCATTGCAATCGCCACAGCACGCTTGGCAGCATGCTGGCCGATAATATGCTTATCCAATTCCTG
>DRJH01000148.1 GCA_011052285.1 Gammaproteobacteria bacterium | reverse complement strand
GCTGGTATACACCAAGCTCAGGACTATGGGTTTTCCTCGCAGCTCAGTCAGCTTGATAACAGCGTTGTCACGATTCCGAAAGGAGTAATCTGTCAGTACACTACCGATCACGGCCTGACTGGCCTTAAGCGCGACATCCCTGTCAAAGTCCTTACCAAAAGACTTCAGGTTATCGGCTGGCTCCACCGCCTGTGACTGCAAACGTGCGGCAAATTGCGAAGGAATAAGCCCTGCCAGCGTAGCACTGGCCGGCTGGAGTGAAACGATCAGTGCGGACAGAAGCAGACAAAGCAACCGAAAAAACATTCTAAATTCCTAGAAATCAATAAAACCGAGGCGTAGTTTACCCTGACACATCACTGAGCAATCGATTAAATCTGCTTATTTTCCTGCTGTAGACGTTAGCTTGCCGACGGCCTGTTGCGAAACTACAGAGGTCATCCCATCCGGGATGACCTCTGTATTACTGCCTGATCAGAGCCGATAATACGCAGGCTTCGAACACCTGATCAGGGTGTTCCATGTCGTGGGTAAAATACTGCTTTAACTGATACCCCAAATGGTTGCCAAGTATTTGTACTGAGCGAAATAGTACACAATGAGGAAAACCAGGAGCACCATGCACAGCACCAATGAGCCAGGCACTTCCAGCCCTTTATGCTGCGGTTCCGTTCCCCCATGCATGCGCGCCGCAACCAGACCAGCAGGTTCAGCCAAAGCGGGTAGGGCACCTTTTGCCAGCACCTTGCCTCCGAGCAAAGTAGAGAGGATCGAAATAATATAAAACAAGGCTCCGAAACCACCGATAACCGCACCAATCTCCGCCACGGTCATAATCATATGCGCCATCGCAGAGAAATCGAAGGGCAGTGCCGCATCTGCATAGGTGATATCCCAGTGTCTTCTTGGCACGCCCAGATGACCGGCAGCCATGCCGAACAGCGCAAATGTGCCCATACCCAAGCCAAATATCCAGGTCGACATTTTTGCCAGGCCCGGATAGGCAAGTTTACGGCGGGTCACCAAAGGTACAATCCAGTAGGAAAAGGCGATAAAGGCCAGCGTTGTACCCGTAGCCACCGTACCGTGGAAATGTGCGGGTACATAGAAGGTGTTATGTACGGTCATATTGATTTGCTGATTACTCATGGTCACGCCACTGATGCCACCAATAAAACCGAACAGAATGAGCGACAGGAAAAACCCGGAGAAGATCGGATTGTCCCAAGGTGCTTTACGCAACCATTCAAACAGGCCATGGGTCAGGCCCCGGCGACGCTGTGCAAGCTCAATACCACCCGGCACGGTCAGCCCATGGATCAAACTACCCAGTACCGCCAGATAGGCCGCATAGCTGGTATTGAAGGTCCGCCAGGTAAAGCTGGTACCCGGATCAGATAATAGATGATGAACGGAGCCCAACTGCAGAGCAAACAGATAAAGAACAAAGGCTGTACGACTGACCTTCTCGTTCAGGGGCCTGGCACCGAACAGCACGGCAGCCAAGGTGTACCAGATGGTGATATGGAGGACGATATTCATCTGCTGCGTAGAATGTGCAAGCGCCCAGAAAATCACCCGGTACAACTGGGGATCAATATTCGCAATCAGTCCCATTGACCAAAGCCAGGTCGGGATCATGATCACCGCACCCATCACCCAAGTGAAAATGGCAATAATAGCCCAAATCAACACACCGAAAGTCGTGAGTGGCATCGATCCCTTGAAGGTCCGCTCATTCTTAGCCTTAACCAGGGTGGCAAGAACAAGAAAAGCGGGGACCAATGCTCCCACGGCAAACAGAATCACTCCCAGGTAGAACAGAGGATGGGCCTTCAGTGGCGGATAAGCCGAGAACATTACGGTAGCCTGTCCCAGCAGCACCATCACGGTAGCGATAGCTGCCCCGATCAGCATCAACCAGTAACTAAGCCAGGCAATTTTAGGTGTTGCCAGTCGGGCATTAATCGGGGTGGTCACAAAAAAGTAGGCGATACCCACTGAAAAAATATGGACCCAGAATAACAACACCGCAGCGCCATGACCGGTTAAAAAGATATAAAACCACTCTGAAGGTAGCAGGTGAACAGCCGGCCAGCGTGTCAAGGCAACACCCAGGCCTAATATACCCCCGGCCAGCAGCATCATCACCGCCGTCAGGATATGAATTTTTACCAGGTTTGCCACCGGCTTATTGATATTCAAACCCGTATCAGGGCAGGTAGTAAAATCCTGTGGATTTCTTAAAGTAGCCATAATAGTAGCCATCGTTATGCTCCCCCTCCGGTAATTCCACCCTTGCCATCAAGTACAATCTTATTAGCCGTATCAATGACGTAAAGTTTCCCCGTCATCGTATGGTGGCCAAGACCACAATACTCATTGCAAGTCAGACGATAGACCCCCGTTTTGTTGGGCGTAAACCGTAATACATAATCGTAGCCCGGCAGCAGTTGCAGATTGACATTGATTGGTAACAAGGAAAAGCCGTGGTCCACATCCTGGGATGAGAGATGAAAGACATAGGTCTTACCCAACTCGAGCACCGGAATCACCGGAAACTCAAACTGACGTGCAGCGATGAAGACATTGCCGCCAACTGGAACCTGCACTACCGGAATATCATTATCCCCCTCACTCATTAGACTGCCGGAGGCATCTTTGAGCTGGTATTTCTCCACCATCTGATCCATTTTGGCGGTAAAACCGTCGATGGTGACCCGATAAGCATTGCCGACCTGATTCTGATTGCCCAAAAAGAACCAGCCCACCATCCAGACCAACATGACCAGACACCATGCATAGGCCGCCGTGATCCAGATTTTTTCGTCAGGCCCGACCCGCAATCTCCACCAATGGCGCTGCGGAATGGGTTGTAAACTTGTATAGCTCATAGTGTTCTCTACCTCCAGTTATATACTGACAGTTTTAGGCTGCCAGTCCTCCAGTTAACACATCCATCGTCCACGGTGCCGCGGGAACGAGACAATACCCTGACAAGCTCACTGCATCGGGATCGGAGCAGGTTGAGGGCCAACGGGAAACGCCACCCAGACAAAGGGAATGCCCGCATCCGGAAAGACCAACGCTCCGATGCCCATGATCAGTACAGCTCCCGCCAATACAGAGATGACGACAAACAGAACCATGAACGAATTCCAGCTCCTCGTGCCCTTTGGTGAACTCATTTCAGATAGCTCCTGCATCACCATTTCGCCTGCATCATCAATTTCATATTTGCCTCATTCAACCAAGCCATCTAGTAGCCTGCTAGTGGTACATGCAGTACCTCGATAACACCCCATAAGGTGTATAGTATGGTTGGACTGGCGATCCCCAAAAACAACAGCATGGATGGATCGTCATAGAACATCTGCCAACCCGATACGGGCTCCAGATCTTCTTCCGTTTCCGGCATTTTTTCTGTTTCGGTCATTTCCAATACCTCATTTAAAGGTGGTTTATTTTCACGGCAGCTTGATTCAACCGAAGTTAACCCACTCAAGATGAAACAAACTACCGGTACATGTTATGCAAGCGCGGACTGCTTTTCTTTGATCCATATCAAGGCCATTCAGACACTTTACTTCCTCCTGCCCAAGGTGTATTTTATGCCTCGAAGAGATACTACGATCATCAGCATTGTATTTCTTCGAACCATTACATAAAGCAGCTACTGTTTGTTTCGTTGCTGATTATTCAATTACGGAGGTTCATATGAAGAAAAAGTCTGTTCTAGTTCTGGCAAGCGTGATGGCACTGGGTTTGAGTTCAGTGCAAGTCGCAACCGCTTCTAAAAACCCGGAAAAAAGGTGCAAAGCCTGTCATAACTTTACCGCCAAGAATAAGGTCGGGCCCGGTCTGCTTGGTGTTTTTGGCCGCAAAGCCGGAACAATGGCAGGATTCAAGTACAGCAAATCATTAGCCAGTGCGGACTGGGTGTGGGATGAAGAACATCTGCGCAAATGGATTAAAAACAGCAAAAAGGCCATCAAGGAATTCACTGGCGACAAAAAAGCCAAGACCAAGATGCCCAAACAGAATATGAAGGGCAAGAAAGCCGATAAAATCATTGCCTTCCTTAAAGAGTTGAAATAGTCTCACCATCCACCGGGGCTGATGGTCGTGACCATCAGCTCCAACAACGGTTGTCATCATGGAATTTGCCATCTACTATACGCTGGGCGGGATTATTCTGTACAGTGTGACGGACTGGATTTTGGATCGGATCGAACAGTCTCGTGGCAAGCCTGTGCCCTATCGTAATCTGGCATTTTTCGCGATATTTTTTGTTTTAGCCTACCTGTTGATGGGACTAATCAATCCTCCTCCTGATTCTGTACTACTTGGTTCAACACCTGGGGATTCAACACCTGGGGATTCAATACCTGGGACCACAACCAAACCATAACAACCCATCCCTAACAAATTGACAAAGATCAAGGTGGGCACAAACACCACCACATAACATATACTGTGGTGTGGTACCGTCTCATTAACAAACAAGCGTATCACTGATGAGGGGAACGTATCACCAAGGGGTCATCAATTCAAACATCTGTATCGGAGACGTAGACGATGAACAAAAAACTGATTATCGCCATGAGCTGTGTAGCATCTATTGGCATCACAACCCTACCCAACGCTATAGCTGGACCGGAAGGACGCTGTAAAGCCTGTCACAGCTTTGGTGATGCCAACAAAGTAGGCCCAGGCCTGAAAGGTGTATTCGGCAGAAAGGCAGGCCAGGCTGAAGGCTTTAAGTATAGCAAAGCGCTGGCTGGGGCTGACTGGGTCTGGGATGAGGCACACCTGCGAAAATGGATTAAAAACAGTAAAACAGCCATCAAGGAGTTCACCGGCAACGACAAAGCCAAAACAAAAATGGGCAAGCAAAACATCAAGGGCAAAAAAGCCGACAAAATCATTGCTTTCCTCAAAGATCTGAAATAACTCCAAGCCATTCAGACAATGCCGGCCAATGGCCGGCATTGTCGTTTCGACACAACCACCACTCCTCCAGAGGACTGTTAGCTTCCATCACCCATCTCCAGCACTACTGAACCGAGTCTGTGAAACAGCGGGGATCATCCGTATATTTCCCTAAAATCACTTGAGTGTTCGTGAGGAACATGCCTAAATACCGGGCCGCCATCTGCTCCTTTAGCGGTTACCAACGCTTTGTTCCAGGATAGAGGCGCAAACCCTGGCATAGCAGACCAATCCTTTCACGCCGCTGGTCAGCTCGGAACCCAATATGGAAGTATTCTTCACTCGCGTTATTCGCTACCGCTGGGCCGTAATACCGACAGTACTGGTACTGGTGGCCGGTATCCTGTTTGGTGCTACCAAACTAACCTTTCGCAGCGACTACAAGTCCTTCTTTAAATCCGAAAATGCACAGCTGCAGGCATTTCAGGAAATGCAAAAAATCTACAGCAAAAGCGACAATGTAGCGTTTATCGTGGCGCCGAAAAATGGCAACATTTTTACCCGCAAAAATCTGACTGCTATTTGGGAATTGACCGATGCTGCCTGGCAGATTACCTACAGTTCCAGAGTTGATTCCATCACCAATTTTCAGTATAGCTGGGCGGAAGGAGACAACCTACAAATCGAAGATCTGGTACTGGAAGCGGATCAGCTCGACAGCAAAGCCATTGCCCGGGCGAAACGGGTCGCATTATCAGAGCCATTGCTGGTCAAAAAACTGATATCAACAAAAGGTGATGTGGCCGTGGTTAATGTCACCATTCGATTGCCTGGCATCGATAAAACCCGTGAAGTACCTGAAGTCGCACAGGATGCCAGAAAAATCCGTGATGCCTTTCGAAAGAAGTACCCGGATATTAATTTTATGCTGTCGGGTATGACCATGCTCAATACCAGCTTCCCCGAAGCTGCTCAACACGATGTTTCCACTCTGGTTCCCATCATGTTCCTGGTGGTTATTTTCGCTATCGGGGTGCTCTTGAAATCCATTAGTGGAACATTGGCCACCCTGATTGTCATCGTAACCAGCATCATGACCGCCATGGGCCTATGGGGCTGGATGGGGGGTTACCTGACCGGACCATCGGCTGCCGCACCTACTTTTATCCTTACCCTGGCTGTGGCAGATTGCGTGCATATACTCGCAACGTTCTACTACGAAATGCGCCACGGTATGCGCAAAAAGGCCGCATTAATCTCCAGTATGCGTATCAACCTGCAGCCAATTTTTCTGACTAGTGTGACTACAGCGATCGGCTTTTTGACCATGAATTTTTCACAGGCCCCTCCATTTGGCCATCTGGGTAATATTGTCGCTATGGGGGTGACTGCAGCCTTCCTGTTTTCTATTACCCTGTTCCCGGCGTTAATGATGGTGCTCCCGGTACGGATCAGGCCCGCATCCAACCACCATCAGGACTACATGGATCGACTCGCAGACTTCGTGATCGAACACAAAAAACGCTTGCTTGTTGTCATGACTTTCTTGTTGCTTGGCGTATCCGCGTTCGTGCCAAAAAACAAGCTCGATGATGATTTTGTCAAATATTTTGACACCAGTGTGCCGTTTCGTCGTGCCACGGACTTTCTGCAGGAACACCTGTCTGGCATGGCCACCATTGAATTATCCTTTGACAGCAAACAGTCTTCCGGCGTGAATAACCCGGCATTCTTGCAAGTGGTCTCCGACTTCTCTGACTGGTTACGCCAGCAACCGGAAACCGATCATGTCAATACCATTACCGACACCCTCAAGCGCTTGAATCGCAATATGCACGGGGATAATCCGGCCTGGTACAAACTCCCGGACAAACAGGCTCTGGCTGCTCAATATCTACTGCTCTATGAACTGTCTCTACCCCAAGGCCTGGACATCAACAACCAGCTCAATGTAGACAAATCCTCCACCCGGGTTCTGGCCACCTTTACCAATCTGAGCTCCGACGAAACCCTTAAGCTGGAGCAACGCATCCGCAAAAAATTTACAGCCATGCAGACCCCGTTCCAACTCAAAATGGCCAGCCCTTCGCTGATGTTTGCGCACATTGGTTCCATGAATATCCGCAGTATGCTACTGGGTTCATTTATCGCCTTGCTACTCATTTCACTACTGCTGTGTTTTGCCCTGCGCTCCTTCAAGTTTGGCCTGATCAGTCTGCTGCCCAATCTGTTTCCAGCGGCCTTTTCCTTCGGCTTGTGGGGCTTGTTCGTCGGCGAAGTCGGGCTCGGGCTCTCCGTCGTTACCGGCATGACCCTGGGTATTATCGTGGATGATACGATCCACTTCCTCAGTAAATATATCCGTGCCAGAAGAGAGAAACAGATGAATCCTGAACAGGCGGTTCGCTACAGTTTTGCCAGTGTGGGTAAGGCTTTATGGATTACCACCCTGGTGCTGGTATTGGGCTTTGCGGTAATGGCCACCTCCTCATTCAAGGTGAATGCCGATATGGGACTGTTAACTGCGGTGACCATTCTGGTAGCACTTGTCGTCGACTTTCTGTTTTTACCCCCGCTGCTGTTACTGTTTGCCAAAAGACCCTGATCCGGTCATAAGGAGATCTCTATGAAACCTGTATTCACCCTTTTTATTGCACTAAGCATGCTGATATCCTACACCACGCCGGTATCAGCCGATGGGGCTGCGGACAAAGGCCTGCAGATTGCAAAAATCAGCAAATCCAGAGATTTGGGATGGTCAGATATCCAGGCCACCATGACCATGATTTTAAAAAACTCACATGGTGAAACCAGCATTCGTAAGATGCATATCAAGGTCCTGGAACAAACACAGGATGGTGACAAGAGCCTGACCGTGTTCGACTCCCCGAATGATGTCAAAGGTACGGCTTTTTTAAGTTTCTCACACCCCAATGCCAACGATGAGCAATGGCTCTATTTGCCTGCACTGAAACGAGTCAAACGTATTTCTTCTAGGAACAAGTCCGGCTCCTTCATGGGCAGTGAATTCGCTTTTGAAGACCTGACCTCGTTCGAAGTGGAAAAATATGACTACCGTTACATCAAAGATGAAAAGCTTAATGGCGTTGCCACCTTCGTGGTCGAAAATTACCCGAAAGACAAATATTCCGGCTACAAGCGCCGTGTTACCTGGGTGGGCAAAGCGGAGTACCGGATGCTGAAAATTGACTTCTACGACCGCAAAAATACGCTCCTGAAAACACTACACTTCAACCAATATAAGCAATACCTCGGCAAATACTGGCGAGCACAGCAAATGGTCATGATCAACCACCAGTCAGGGAAAAGCACGGAACTACAATGGCAAGCATACCGGTTTAAAACGGGCCTGAAGCAGAGTGATTTCAACAGAAACGCCCTGAAACGGGCCCGCTAAACCCTCATGAAACCCCAATCTTTCCCTGTTCTGGCACTCGCCGTGACCCTGTCGGGTATCCTGACGACCACATTACCCTTTGACCCGGTACACGCCGGTGATGGAGAACTACAATTTCGTGG
>DRJH01000147.1 GCA_011052285.1 Gammaproteobacteria bacterium | reverse complement strand
GGGTATCGAATACCACCCGGGTTTCTCGCATGGTCGCAGAATCCTCTTTGAGTTCAACCGTCACATCATCCTGGATATCGACAAACTGTACGGTACCGCCGACTTCTGTGATGATTGGATGGGTATGTGGATCCCACTCAGCGATGACTTGCCCTCGATCGACGTCTTCATTTTCCGATACCCGCAGAATGGAACCATAAGGGATCTTGTAGCGTTCCTTGTCTACACCGTAGACATCCTGCACAATCAGCTCACCGGAACGTGTTAATACCACCGGAGCGCCACTGCTACCCTCTATCGTGCGAATATTGTGCAACAATACCTTGCCCTTGTTGCGGACCTCGATATTATTCGCAGCAGCCTGCCTGGAAGCGGCTCCACCGATATGGAACGTCCGCATCGTCAGCTGGGTACCTGGCTCACCAATGCTCTGCGCTGCGATAACCCCAACTGCTTCGCCACCATCAACCAGGTGGCCACGCCCTAAATCCCGGCCATAACATTTTGAACAGACCCCGCGACGGGTTTCGCAGGTTACCGCAGAACGCACCAAAACTTCGTTGACATTGTGCTGCTCGATGCGCTCCATAAATTGTTCATCGATCATTTCGCCGTCTGCCACCAGGATTTCACCCGTGTGTGGGTCAAGGAGATCCCCGATAACGACTCGACCCAACACTCGGTCACGTAATGGAATCACCACCTCGCCACCCTTGACCAGTGCATGCCGCAAGATGCCAGCCCGGGTATTACAGTCTGTTTCCGTGATCACTAAATCCTGACAAACATCCACCAGGCGTCGTGTCAGATACCCCGAATTAGCCGTTTTTAACGCAGTATCTGCAAGACCTTTACGTGCCCCATGGGTTGAAATGAAGTATTGCAGGACATTCAGTCCTTCGCGAAAATTGGCGGTAATCGGAGTTTCAATAATGGAACCATCCGGTTTCGCCATCAAACCACGCATACCTGCCAGTTGCTTGATCTGGGCATGACTGCCACGAGCCCCGGAATCAGCCATCATGTAAATTGAATTGAAGGACTCCTGGGTAGTTTTGTTACCCTTGGCATCAACCACATCCTCAGTGCCCAGTTCCTTCATCATAGCATCGGCAACTCTATCCCCAACCCGGGTCCAGATATCCGTAGCGTTGTTGTAGCGCTCACTTTCGGTTAGCAGACCAGATTGAAACTGTTCCTGAATGTGCTTGATTTCCCGTTCCGCCGAGGCCAACATTTTGCTCTTGACCGCTGGTACCACCATGTCATCAATACCAATAGATACCCCGGCGATGGTCGCATAGCGGTAGCCCATATACATCAGTTTGTCGGCAAAAATAACCGTATCCTTGAGTCCGATATTTCGATAAGCCAGATTAATAACTTCAGAAATAGCCTTCTTTTTCATTACCTTGTTGATACTGGAAAAAGGCAATCCATCCGGTAGAATCTCCGCCAGCAGGGCGCGACCTGCGGTTGAATCATGAATCTTGCGTGTCTCCACCAGCTGACCTGTCGGATCAGGTAGAACCTCAGTCACTCGCACCTTGATTCTTGCCTGCAAATCCACCATGTCATTCTCATAAGCCCGGTGAACTTCACGCCAGTTGGCAAACCAACGGCCTTCACCCCTGGCATTAACACAGGCCCGGGTGATGTAATACAAGCCAAGTACAATATCCTGTGACGGCACAATAATCGGCTCACCGTTGGCTGGGGACAAGACATTATTGGTCGACATCATCAAGGTTCTGGCTTCAAGCTGTGCCTCAATCGACAATGGCACATGAATGGCCATTTGGTCGCCATCGAAGTCCGCATTAAACGCGGTACAAACTAAGGGGTGCAACTGCAGTGCCTTGCCTTCGATCAGTACCGGCTCAAAAGCCTGGAAGCCCAGGCGGTGCAATGTAGGCGCACGATTGAGCATCACCGGGTGCTCCCGAATCACTTCGTCCAGAATATCCCAGACTTCCGGCGTCTCCTGCTCGACCATTTTCTTGGCCTGTTTTATCGTGGTTGACAGGCCACGCAGTTCCAATTTGCCGAAGACAAATGGCTTAAACAACTCCAATGCCATCTTCTTGGGTACCCCACACTGATGCAAACGCAAGGTCGGGCCTACGATAATGACTGAACGCCCCGAATAATCTACACGCTTACCCAACAGATTCTGGCGAAAACGCCCCTGTTTGCCTTTAATCATGTCTGATAAAGACTTTAGTTGACGTTTGTTGGGTCCGGTGATCGCCTTGCCACGACGGCCATTATCCAGCAGTGCATCAACCGACTCCTGCAACATCCGCTTTTCGTTGCGCACAATAATATCCGGCGCATTCAGATCCAGCAGACGTTTGAGTCGATTATTGCGATTGATCACCCTGCGATACAGGTCATTTAAGTCCGAGGTCGCAAAACGTCCCCCGTCCAGTGGCACCAGTGGTCGCAAGTCCGGCGGCAATACCGGCAGAATTTCCATGACCACCCATTCCGGTCGATTCCCCGAGCTGATAAACGCTTCCAGAACTTTCAATCGTTTGGTAATTTTCTTGATTTTGGTTTCGGAACGGGTCGCACCCATTTCCTCCCGCAGGCGCAATGATTCTGACTGCAGGTCCAGCTCCTTGAGCATGTCACGAACCGCTTCGGCACCCATCAAGGCAATAAAATCATCGCCGTATTGCTCGAAGGCATCGAGATAAGCTTCTTCGTTCAGTAACTGCCCACGTTCCAGTGGCGTCATCCCCGGGTCGATGACAACGTAGGCTTCAAAATACAGTACCCGCTCGATTTCACGCACCGTCATATCGAGCAACAACCCCAGACGAGATGGCAGTGATTTCAAAAACCAGATATGCGCCACCGGGCTGGCCAGATCGATATGTCCCATGCGTTCACGCCGCACTTTCGACAACGTGACTTCAACGCCACATTTTTCACAGATCACACCACGGTGCTTGAGTCGCTTGTATTTACCACACTGGCACTCGTAGTCATTGATAGGACCAAACAGTTTGGCACAAAACAGGCCGTCACGCTCCGGCTTAAAGGTTCGGTAATTAATCGTCTCCGGCTTTTTAACTTCACCATAGGACCAGGAGCGGATTTTTTCCGGTGACGCAATACCGATGCGAATAGCATCGAAATCTTCTATTTTCCCCGGCTGCTTAAATAGACTAAACAAGTCTCTCATGAGGTATCCTCAACTATTACCAAGTCACTTTAATTTGTCTTTGATCAGTTCGATGTTCAAACCCAACGCTCTGATTTCCTTTAACAATACGTTGAACGATTCGGGCATACCTGTATCCATCTTATGATCACCACGAACAATATTCTCGTACACTTTGGTCCGCCCCTGAACGTCATCAGACTTGACGGTCAGCATTTCCTGCAGGATATGTGAGGCGCCATAGGCTTCCAGTGCCCAGACCTCCATTTCCCCAAGCCGCTGACCACCATGCTGGGCCTTGCCACCAAGCGGCTGTTGGGTGATCAAGCTATAAGGTCCCGTCGAACGAGCATGCATTTTTTCATCCACCAAATGATTCAGCTTCAGCATATACATATAGCCCACGGTCACCTCTCGCTCAAATGCCCTGCCAGTGCGACCATCATAGACGGTCGTTTGGCCCGACTCCGGCAATCCGGCGAGTTTCAGCATATACTTGATCTCCGCCTCATCGGCACCATCGAATACCGGAGTGGACATCGGCACTCCGTCACGAAGGTTGTCAGCCAATTTCAGCAGTTCATCGTCTGATAAGCTGTCCAGATCTTCTTTTTTACCCCGCTGATTATAGATCTTGTCCAAAAGGCTACGTAAGCGAGTATGTTTGACATTGCTTTTGAGCATTTCATCGATCTTCTTTCCAAGTCCCTTGGCGGCCCACCCCAGGTGAGTCTCCAGCACCTGACCGACATTCATTCGTGAAGGTACACCCAACGGATTCAGAACAATATCTATGGTTGTCCCGTCTTGCAAATACGGCATGTCTTCCACGGGCATAATCCGGGATACCACACCCTTGTTGCCATGACGCCCCGCCATCTTGTCACCAGGCTGCAGACGTCGCTTAATGGCAACAAAAACCTTAACCATTTTCAGAACACCAGGAGCAAGATCATTGCCGGCCAGTAATTTCGCGCGTTTTTCCTCAAACAAGTCCTCAAAACGTTTTTTATGCGTCTCAAGCTCCTGCTGGATTTTCTCAAGCTGCTGGGCCAGTACTTCATCGTGCAAGCGTATTTCAAACCAATGTGACCGTGGCACCGAGGCAAGGTACTCGGCACTGATCTGGCTGCCGCTTTTCAGCTTCTCCGGACCACCATCGGCTACCGCATCAAGCAATAAATCATGGATCCGCTTATAGGTGTCATTTTCGACAATCCTCGACTGATCATCCATATCCTTGCGGATTCGCCGCAGCTCATTGCGGTCATTTTCCTGTGCTCGCGCATCCTTTTCGATGCCTTCGCGGGTAAAAACCTGTACATCGATTACCGTGCCATGCAAGCCTGACCCCGCCCGCTGGGAAGTATCCTTAACATCAGAGGCCTTTTCACCGAATATTGCACGCAACAACTTCTCTTCTGGTGTCAGCTGGGCTTCACCCTTGGGTGTAACCTTGCCCACCAGAATATCACCAGGCCGGACTTCCGCTCCAACATAGATGATACCGGTCTCATCGAGTTTCGCTAAGGCGGACTCTCCTACATTGGAAATATCACGGGTAATTTCCTCTTGCCCCAATTTGGTGTCACGGGCCAAACAGGTAATTTCCTCGATGTGTATTGTGGTAAAGGTATCTTCTTTAGCTAAACGCTCTGAGATGAGGATCGAATCCTCATAGTTGTAGCCATTCCACGGCATGAAGGCAATCAAAATATTCTTTCCAAGCGCCAGTTCACCGATGTCTGTTGAAGGACCATCAGCAAGCACATCACCGCTAGCCACCTGGTCACCTGCTG
>DRJH01000146.1 GCA_011052285.1 Gammaproteobacteria bacterium | reverse complement strand
CGCCATCCCGCCACAAAATGCTCGAACAGGTCCAGGACAATGTCAGCCTTGGTGCTATCGCTGAGCGTGTACTGCAAAAAAATCATGCTGAAATTTATGCTGAATTTCTGCAGAATCATCAAACTACAGATAACGACAGGATGCGAATCGGGGAGGACATTCGCGGCTGGCAACCGTCTCCACTGATCAGTGTCATTATGCCGGTTTTCAATACCCCGGGCCGCTTCCTGCGTGCTGCAGTAGATTCCGTTGTCTGCCAGTTATACGGTCACTGGGAACTTTGTATTGTCGATGATGCCAGCGACAATCCTGAGACACTCGATTGTCTCGCAGCTCTTGATGATCCCCGGATTAAGATACGCCGCCTCGAGACAGGTCGTAATATCTCTGCAGCGACTAATGCAGGAATTGCTATGGCTGCGGGGACTTATATCGCTTTTCTCGATCATGATGATAGCTTGCACGAGGCAGCATTATATGCCATGGTTCGCGAAATTCAGGCTGGTGATTGGGATCTTTTGTACTCGGACGAAGATTTTATGGATGAAGAAGGGGTGCGGGTACATGCCCATTTCAAACCGGATTTTTCTCCGCAGTTATTAGAAGCTCATAACTATATTACCCACCTGGTTGTCGTTCGACGTTCGCTGGCTGAGCAGGTGGGATTACTGCGCTCAGAATTCGATGGGGCCCAGGACTATGATTTTCTGCTGCGGGTATCCAGTCTGACTCGTAAGATTTGGCATATTCCCAAAGTGCTCTATCATTGGCGAATGTCTGATACCTCTACGGCTAAAAGCAGTGAGGCAAAGCCTGAAACCACAGACCTTGGTCGTCGCGCCTTGCTGGATTATTTGCATCAGAAAAACCAGTCGGGAGAGGTGCGTGAATGTAATCTACCGAATTATTACGAAATTCATCGTCATATCGACAAACATCCAAAGGTTAGTATTGTGATCCCTTTCAAGGATCGCCCGGACCTGTTGCAGCGTTGTGTCCGCTCCATATTGGAACGTCGGACCTATACTAATATAGAAATTATCGGTGTGTCGAACAACGCCGAGTTATCCAGTACCTTTGCCATGATGGACCAACTCAGTGAACACCCCGAGGTCCGCTTTGTTGAACGCAATGTACCGTTCAATTTTTCTGATCTGGTTAATTTTGGTGTTGCCGAGTCTGACGGTGAGGTGGCCGTGTTGATGAACAACGATATTGAGATTATCAGTTGGGATTGGATTGAGCGTATGCTGGAACACGCCGTTCAATCCGATATCGGAGCTGTCGGCGGTAAGTTGTTCTATCCGGACAATACGATCCAGCACGCCGGTGTGATTGTTGGCATCGGTGGCTATGCCGGCCATGCTTTCAAGGGTTTCCGTGGTAATGCTGCCGGTTATTACAATCTTCTCAACATTACCTGTAATTATGCCGCTGTCACCGGTGCCTTCATGATGATCGAACGGAGCAAGTATGAACAACTCGGTGGATTTGATGCCAAGCAGTTCAAGGTGGCCTGCAATGACGTTGATTTTTGTCTACGCCTACTCGAGCAGGGTTATTACAATGTTTATACGCCATTTGCCAAGGCGTATCACTGGGAATCCTTGTCTCGTGGCTATGAGGACACTCCAGCTAAAAAACGGCGATTTACTATTGAAAAGGCGCAGTTTTGTGAGCGGCACAAGAGAATTCTGGAACGAGGTGATCCTTTCTATAATGCCAATTTGACCCTCGACGAAGAAAATTTTGGGCTTGCCGGGTGAGCCTGGCGTTGGAAGTGGATAGCACTTTGCCTTCCACGCTGGTATGTGGGCGGGCTGCCATTCATCCCTTGCGTGGGCGTAGCCGAAATGGCCGAATCGTCCAAAGCGCAACCTTGCAGGTAGGAGAACAGAAATTTTTGGTGCGTCGAGCCAAACCACGGCTGGATGCCAATCTCAAGGCTGGAGAACATCCACTATGCGGTTGGGAAGCGGAGGCTGTTATTCGCTCGGATATGGCCGCTGAACAGGTTCGGGTCTCTATCAGGACCGGCGATGGTAGAGATGCGGGGAGTCTTGAGCCGAGTCAGATTGATATTGTGGAACGGCCGGCGCTGGAGCAGGTGCAGTTGCCTGATTCCTGTCATATTGTGATCTGTATGGCGGCCTTTAATCCACAGATTAAGGCATTTGAACGCCAGATCATCTCGATTCAAGAGCAAACTTATCCACATTGGCATTGTATTATCCAGGACGACGGTTCGGCTCCAGAGTTGCTTGACGCCATGCGTGCTGTTTGTGTAGCCGATGACCGCTTTAGTTTCTTTTCAGGGGAACCCAACCGCGGTTTCTATCACAATTTTGAGCGTTGTTTGTATCGGGTGCCAGCAACCGTTCCCTATGTTGCCTTGGCTGATCAGGATGACGCATGGATGCCGGAAAAGCTGCAGCGACTGCTTGATGGTCTGGGGCAAAGTACCCTGGTCTACTCGGATATGAACATTGTCGATGACCGGGGGCAGGTGTTGTCTGAAACCTATTGGACGAAACGACGCAACAACTACCGGGACATGGAGACTGTATTTTTGGCCAACACCGTAACCGGAGCTGCAGCCTTATTCAGGCGGGAGTTACTGGATCTTGCCTTGCCATTTCCAATCCGTATTGGCGATGCCTTTCATGATCATTGGCTGGCGTTGTGTGCTTTTACTGCAGGTGGTGTCGCTTATGTGCAGCAACCATTGTATTGTTATTATCAACACGCAGAGAACGTGATTGGCCATTGTGAAGAGGCTAATCCGACCCGCAGGAAGGCCGCCGCACCATCTACAAGCAAATTCCCTCATAGGAAAATGGCCCCGCACGGGATAATGGCCCGGATTATGCGTCGTCTGCAAGGTCTTGAATATGGTTATCAGCATGAACACCGACGGCTACAATTGATGGCACGTACCCTTTTATTGCGTCAATCGCAATTGCCTGCACACTGTCGGGTCGTAGTGGATCGTCTCGCTGATGACGGTTGGCGTTGTGCGCTATTTTTACTGCGCAGTCATCTGCGAGTACGCCATCGTGGTGATACCACAGGAAATGCGGAGTTGCGTTTATTCACCTGGCTGGTTGGGCACTGGCTATTGGTAGCATTTGCCTGGCTAGTGCTGACACCCTATAGCCATGTCCACAATTACATCCGCAGGATTTGATATGGGAATCTACGGTACCCTCATGAACAGCCCTTTGGCCACACCGGCACGTTGGGTGAAAAAGCGGTTGCTGGAAAATTATTACAATGCCGAAGTATTGAATCGCCTGCCGGAGAAAATACGTCCTCTTAAGGCACGGTTTTCCAATCAGGAGCCTGCACGAATCAACTTTCTAATTCCGGAAATCAGCTTTGGCAGTTTTTATGGTGGCTATATCGCCAAGTTTCAGCTGGCGAAGAAATTGGCGCAGGCGGGTTGCAAGGTACGCATGATTACTGTCGACCGCTGCCAACGGGACGAGCCCGCCTGGCAGGCCTTGATCAGCCGTTATCAGGGGCTCGAGGATGTTCTGGAGCTGGTGGAAGTACAGACTGCTTTTAACCGAAGCCAGGAGCTGGCCTGCTCACCGGATGACCGGGTGATTGCGACCACCTGGTGGACTGCCTATATTGCCCATCAACTTTGCCAGGATGGCCAGCTAGCGGATTTTATGTACCTGATTCAGGAGTTTGAGCCATTCACCTTTGCTATGGGTTCGTATTATGCGGCCGCCGAATATTCCTATCGCTTCCCGCATAAGGCGATGTTTTCAACCGGTTTGCTGATGGAATATTTTGCGCAGAACCGGGTTGGGGTCTTCGCCACTGATCCTGTTGGCGAGCATGGTTTTTTTGAGAATGCAGTATTGCCATTACATCCGGATGAACCGGCCCTGCGTAGCGGGCGACCCCGCAAACTATTATTTTATGCCCGCCCGGAAGCACACGCATCACGCAATATGTTTGAAACGGCCTATGTTGCTCTCTGCACAGCCATTGAGCAGGGTATTTTCGACAGTGACTGGTTATTCTATGGCATCGGTACCAGCCATGGGGATATTCCGTTGCCGCAGGGCAACGTGCTGAAGATGTTAGGCAAAGTGGGTTTGAAGGAATATGCACAGCTGCTACAACAGCACGATGTCGGTTTGGCGCTGATGTACACGCCACATCCCAGTCTGCTGCCACTGGAAATGGCAGCATGTGGTCAAATTGTGGTCAGTTGTGAATGTCTGAACAAAACAGCCGAAAAAATGGCTGCAATTTCAGGTAATATTCTCGCCCCTGCAGCAACGATTGCAGGGGTAACCGAGGGACTGAAAAATGCCGTCCTGCGTAGCCAGGATATCGAAAGTCGACTGCAAGCTGCCAGACTGCACTGGCCCACAGCCTGGGATGATACGTTCGATGCAGAGAAAGTTGCTGAAATCTACCGTTTGCTGCAATTGGCCTGATGTGACCCATAAGCAAATGAATAACCTGTGTAACTATTCAGCGCATTCATCATTTTGTCCCATTACGGCGTTGTTTTCGTACTCGAATGCTCACATATGACCTATATGCTCACATTCTCCGTGCGAAAATACCTGGTACTGAACCAAAATCTAAACACGCTGAATAGTTACTAACCCACATGAATAAGGACCGTATGGATATCAGTATTGTATTGCCGGTTTATAATGAGGTCGATAACCTGCAACCGCTTTGCGGTGAAATTGCTACTGCTATGCGTGAGCTTGGACGAGACTATGAAATCATCCTGGTGGATGATGGCAGTAGTGATGGTTCACGCGAATTATTGGCCACGATGGCAGAAGAAGACAAGCGATTGAAAGTGGTATTGTTTCGCCGTAATTTTGGTCAGACCCCGGCCATGATGGCCGGTTTTGATTATGCGTCAGGGGACATTATCATCACCCTGGATGCAGACCGGCAGAACGATCCTGCAGACATTCCCATGTTGATCGCCAAGATCGAACAGGGCTATGATCTGGTCAGCGGTTGGCGCTATCAACGCAAGGACGGGTTCCTGTTGCGGCGTCTGCCCTCAATGATCGCGAACCGGATTATCTCCTACACCACCGATGTTTCGCTCCATGATTATGGTTGTTCGCTAAAAGCTTTTCGTAGTGAAGTGGCCAAGAGTCTGCATCTGTACGGAGAAATGCACCGATTTATTCCCGCCATCGCCAGTTGGATGGGCGTGCGCATTGCCGAGGTCAAGGTCAATCATCGCCCCCGGGTGGCCGGTACCTCCAAATACGGTATCTCCAGAACCTTTCGGGTTATTCTGGATTTGATCGCGGTCAAGTATTTATTGAGCTATTCCAGCAGACCGGTACAATTTTTCGGTTCCCTGGGGCTGTTCAGTGGTGCACTGGGTACACTGATCACCTTTTGGCTGGTTTTCGAGCGTTTATTCATGGCTGTGCCGCTCGGTAATCGGCCGTTGCTGTTGTTCGCGGTGTTATTGATCTTTATCGGTCTGCAGTTTATTACTGTGGGTCTGCTGGCGGAAATGCAAACCCGTATTTATCACGAAACCCAGGACAAGCCGGTCTATGTCGTTCGAGAAGTCATCAACTGACTTCAGTATCGTCATTGTCAACTGGAACAGTGGCGACGATTTGGGTCGCTGCCTGGACTGTTTGCGTGAGCAACGCTGCCCACCGCATCAGGTGATTGTGGTCGACAATAACAGCAGTGATGGCTCGCTCGATAAGGCGCTCGACAGGAACACCGATCTACCCTTGGTGATCGATCGTCAGAACCGTAATTTGGGTTTTGCTGCGGCCAACAACCTTGCCGTTACCAAACATGTTAACAGCGCCTGGGTCGCGTTGTTGAACCCGGATGCCTTTGCCGAAACGGACTGGCTTCAGGAACTGGCTATTGCGATTGAAAACTATCCGGAAGTCGGTTTTTTCGGCAGTTGTTTACTCGATGCCCAAAGACAGGATCACTATGACGGTACCGGTGATGAATACCATGTCTCAGGCCTGGCCTGGCGCCGCGATCATGGTCGGGCACTGGTCAATGGGCAGCGTACTGCGGGTGAGGTTTTCGCCGTTTGTGCAGCTGCTGCGGTGTATCGTACGGATGCCTGGCGACAGGTTGGGGGCTTTGATGAAACATTTTTTTGTTATTTTGAGGATGTTGATCTGGCCTTTCGTCTGCAGCTGGCGGGTTATCGTGGCCGCTATGTGCCGTCCTCTAAAGTCCTACACATCGGTTCAGCTTCTAGCGAACGGGTATCGGGATTTAGTCTCTATCACGGTCATCGCAATATGGTCTGGACCTACTTCAAGGACATGCCGGCGGGTGTAATGCTGTTGACCTTGCTGCCGCATTTGCTGATCAATTTGCTGAGCGTCTTCTGGTATTGCAGTCAAGGACATTGTCGGACGATTTACCGGGCTAAGTGGGATGCCATGAAAGGGTTGCCCGGCGTGCTGTCACGACGCCGTCAGGTACAGCAGCAGACGGTTCGAACCTGGTCACTATTGCCGATGATGTCGATCGCTTTATTGCGCAACCGGCGTTGAAGTGATCATGTCGGTTACCAATCAATCAGTCACGGTTATTGTTGTCAACTATAATGCGGGTGGGTTGCTGGAGGACTGTATCCGCAGGGTGTTGTCGAGTAGCGATGTTTGTGAAGTGCACTTGGTCGATAATGCCTCCACTGATGACAGTTTGCAGTTTTTGGATCAATTCCACGATGAGCGTCTGCAACTGCGCAGACTATCAAAAAATATTGGCTTGTCCTCGGCAATTAACAGGGTATTGCCAGATTGCCATAGTGCCTTCACCTTATTGCTTAATCCGGATTGCCTGATAACCACGGGAGCACTGCAGCGACTGTTGGTGGCACTGGAGTCGGCTGCTGATATCGCCATGGTAGGGCCATTGATCCAGAATCCGGATGGTAGTGAGCAGCGCGGTTGCCGGCGAGATTTACCAACACCGATGTCGGCGCTGGTTCGTGATTTTCATCTCGGTTTTCTGGGGTTGCAGCGGTTTTTGCAACACTGGCAGAACTTTGATCATACCAGCCAACCTGTTGGCAAGGACCCGGTAGTTGTGGAGGCCATATCGGGCGCTTTCATGCTCATCAAAACGGCCTGTTTTCAGGACTTGCAGGGTATGGATAGTGGCTTTTTTCTGCATTGTGAAGACCTGGATTTGTGTTTTCGAATCCGTGATGCCGGCCGGAAAATCCTTTTTGTACCCACCGCGGTGGTGATCCATGCCCAGGGCAGTTGCAGCGTTGAGAATCCACGTTTGATCGAATACTACAAGCACCGGGGTATGTGCCGTTATTATCTGAAGCATTTTCAGGGTGTTGGCCATCGGTTACTGTCGCTGATACTGATTCCGGCAATTTGGCTGCGCTTTGTGTTCAAAGCACTGTACAGAGGCCGTGATCATGGTGCTTGAGTTGGCCGCTATCCCAAGTGCTGGCCAACCATGAGATTGATATACCTTGTCAGTGGAGCGAACAGTCCGGTGGGCCGTGTTCTGTTGGCGTTACTTCGGAACAGGGGTGCCGAAGTTTGGGCGTTGACCCGGGGCGCTTTGCCAGATTCCACCCCTTCGCTGCAATGGTTGTATGCGAGTGAGATCACACTGCGCTACCAAAAAGATTTCAGGAGTAACCCGATGGTATTACTCGCTGTGGCACCTTTGTGGTCCGTCACCGAGACGGTCGATGCCTGTGTTGGTATTCCATTGCAAAAGATTGTGGCTTTGGGCTCGACCAGCGAGTATACCAAGGCCAACAGCAATGATCCCTACGATCTGGAAACCGTCGCGCGATTGCAACAGGGTGCGGCTGGTCTCCGTGAGCGGGCCGACAGCCTGCAAATTCCTTTTTTGCTACTGCGAACGACCATGATTTATGGTCCTGATGATCGCAATCTCAATTTTTGGCGCCGATTTGCCAGGTATGCGCCGGTATTGCCTTTAATTGCTGGTGGGCGGGCGTTGCGCCAACCCGTACATTCTGAAGATGTGGCGGCGGTGATTCTGGCTGCAGCAGACTACGCCGGTGGTACGCGAGAATTTATTATTGCCGGTCCCCGGCCGTTGAGTTACCGGCAGATGCTCGAATCAATTTGCCAACAACTGGGGGTCAAGCGCCAGTATGTAACGCTACCCGTGTTCCTGTTGAAGACGGCAGTGGCGGTAATTCGGTTTTTGCCGGGTATGAAGGCGTTGCGTCCTGCCATGATAGAACGCATGCAACAGGATATGGTATTCCCCATAGATAAAGCCCGGCAGGAGCTCGGTTTCGCTCCCCGGGAATTCGGCTCAAAGGGCCGTGATCGGCGATAGCTGGTGTGATCACCGGTCAGACCGTATGGGTACACAGGGTAGGGTG
>DRJH01000145.1 GCA_011052285.1 Gammaproteobacteria bacterium | reverse complement strand
ACGCCATGACGGATAACAGCGCGTGCAAACATATTATTGGCACTGGCCGAACCAGAACCATTGACCGTCGCAAAACGGATCACAAAGTCATTAACAGCACTTATTTTATCCATGAGGCACCTGCTTTACTGGTGTGATACAAAAACTTTTGCATATCCCAAGCTGCGGTCGGACAACGTTCCGCACAAACACCACAGTGCAGACAAAGATTTTCGTCCTTAACCATGACCCGTGCTGTTTTCAGAGGGTCAGACACGAAAATATCCTGCGCCAGATTGGTCGCTGGGAAATACAACCTGTTACGCAAGTCATCTTCCTCTCCATTCGTGATAAAGTTGATACAATTGGTGGGGCAAATATCCGCACACGCATCACATTCAATACACCGTACGGCTGAAAATACCGTCTGCACATCACAGTTCAGGCAACGCATGGCCTCGGCATAGCCCACATTCGGATCAAAACCCAACTCGACTTCCAACAAACGATCGCGCAGAGCTTTGGCCTTATCAACCAATGGCACAGTATAACGTTCATCATCGCTGACCTCACTGGCGTAAATCCATTCATGAAAGCCCATTTCCTGCTCAATCAAAGTCACCTCAGGTGGCGGCCTACACCCAACATCAACATCCTGGCAAAGATTGTGTATTGAAATCGCTGCCTGATGGCCGTGAGCCACTGCAGTGATAATATTTTTTGGCCCGAATGCGGCATCACCACCGAAGAAAACACGTTTGATCGAAGATTGGAAGGTGGTTTCGTTTAACACCGGCATACCCCAGCGATCAAGTTCGATGCCGGAATCCTTTTCGATCCAGGTGAAAGCGTTGAGTTGACCCAATGCCATCAGTACATCATCACAGGGCATGAATACCGGCTCTTCCTTGGTCGAATGCAGGGTACGCTTGCCTTTTTCATCATATTCAGCATACATTCTGTCGAAATACATACCAACTAATTTGCCTTTTTTCATCACAAAGGATTTCGGCGCATGATTTTCGTAGACCGGAATATCCTCGTGCAAGGCATCTTCGATTTCCCAGGATGACGCCTTCATGTCCACTTGCGGACTGCGCACTACCACTCGTACATCTTCACCACCGAGTCGACGGGCGGTCCGACAACAGTCCATAGCGGTGTTGCCGCCACCGAGAACCAGTACGCGACGTCCAATCGTGGTCGTGTGCTCAAAGGCCACACTGGCCAGCCAGTCAATACCGATGTGAATATTGGCATCGGCCTCCTGCCGTCCAGGTAGTTTGGGAAGATCACGACCTCGAGGTGCACCAGTACCCACGAAAATAGCATCATAATCTTGTTCCAGTAACGACTTCATACTGTCTACGCGATGCTGGAAATGCGTCATCACCCCCATATCCAGAATATAGCCCAGTTCTTGATCCATGACTTGGACGGGCAATCGAAAGGAGGGAATCTGACTGCGCATAAAACCGCCGGCATTGGCCTGTTCATCGTACAAATCGACGCTATAACCCAAGGGCATCAGGTCACGGGCTACAGTCAAAGATGCCGGACCAGCACCAATCAATGCAATTTTACGCCCATTCTTATGTTCCGGCACCTTCGGCATGAAGCGAGTGACATCACCTTTGTGATCCGCAGCCACACGTTTAAGGCGGCAAATTGCCACCGGTTTTTCATCAATTCTGCCACGGCGGCAGGCAGGCTCACAGGGTCGATCACAAGTTCGCCCCAAAATACCAGGGAAAACATTCGACTCCCAGTTGATCATATAGGCTTGTGTGTAGCGGCCATCAGCGATCAGCCGGATGTATTCCGGTACCGGGGTATGTGCTGGACAGGCAAACTGGCAATCGACAACTTTATGAAAATATTCGAAATTACTGACGTCTGTAGGTTTCAAGGCTCGTATTCTCACTAGAAAAAGAGTGTTTTTCCAGTTGCTGGATTTATCAAAATGAAGGAGGTATCAAAATAGTGGGCAGATTGATATTTTGTTGGCGTCGAAAATTAACTCCATTCAACAGTACTGTCAAATGGAACATGGATAAAGGATGATACGGATCAATCAGCATATCCCATCAATTGCAGGTTGAGTATACAGGTGACATTATGAAAATACTGCGAGTACACTCAACGCCATGACAACTCCGAATGGTTTTCAATTATGAACAATCGACAACTTGCCCAGCGTGATCTTGAAGTCCTCTGGCATCCCTGTACCCAAATGAAAGATCATGAAGATTTTCCTCCCGTGCCTATACGCCGTGGCAAAGGGGTATGGCTGGAAGACCATGATGGTAACCGCTATATTGATGCCGTCAGTTCCTGGTGGGTCAATTTATTCGGACATGCCAACCCCCGGATCAACGCCGCCATACAGGAACAACTGGAAACACTGGAACACGTCATTCTCGCCGGTTTCAGTCACGAACCGGCCATTGAACTGGCAGAAAGACTCGTCGCCCTAACGCCAGGTGATCTTTGTCGCTGCTTTTATGCTGACAATGGTTCTTCAGCAGTCGAGGTCGCCCTGAAAATGAGCTTCCATTGCTGGAAAAATCAGGGTGTTCACGGCAAGACTCGCTTTGTGAATCTTGCCAACAGCTACCATGGTGAAACCCTGGGCGCATTGGCCGTCGGTGACGTTAGCCTGTATAAGCAAACCTATGGGCCATTGCTACTGAAGCCATTCACCGCAGCCTCTCCTGATGCCTGGACAAGAAAAGAGGGGGAAACGCAGGCGGATTGTGCGCGCCGAAAATTTGCTGATATGGAGCGGCTCCTGGCACAGCACCACAGCGAGATTTGTGCGGTCATCGTGGAGCCGCTGGTACAATGCGCAGGTGGGATGCGAATGTATGACCCGCTATATCTTACATTATTGCGCCAAGCCTGTGACCACTACCAGGTGCACCTCATCGCAGATGAAATTGCTGTGGGTTTTGGGCGTACCGGTAGCTTGTTTGCTTGTGAGCAGGCCCATATCACTCCGGATTTCATGTGTTTATCCAAGGGGTTAACCGGAGGCTATCTGCCGCTTTCTGTGGTTATGACCACCAACACCGTCTATCAATCCTTTTACGATGATTACACCACCCTCAAAGCTTTTCTGCACTCGCACAGCTATACGGGAAACCCTCTGGCCTGCCGTGCCGCACTGGCGACGCTGGATATCTTTACCGAGGATCCGGTATTGGAAAATAACCGCAAACTGGCGCTCTGTATGCAAGCCAGCACTGCACATTTTGCAGAACATCCCCACATCGCCGAAGTGCGCCAGACGGGCATGATCCTGGCCATAGAAATGGTTGCAGATAAAAATACCCGCACCCCCTACCCTTGGCAACAGCGCCGGGGTGTAAAAGTATTTCGCCACGCACTCACTCGTGAAGTCCTATTGCGCCCCCTGGGTAATGTGGTCTACTTTATGCCGCCTTATGTCATCACAGAGCAACAGATCGAACACCTTGCTGAAGTCGCCTGGGAAGGCATACTCAAAGCAACATCGGAGACCTAAAAAATCCAGGGGCCGCCCGAAAGAGGAAGTGGTGAGCAAGTCTGCTGCTGAAAAAAACTACGGTCTTGGCATTTAGCCACTAAATGTTGTACGCTTACACGAGCATGAGATCACGGAATCAACATCGATACCCTAGGAGGCCAAATTCGCAACGCTGTATGGAGAGGAAGCAGATAATACGTTTTATTTTTCGGTCTCATGGCAAACCCTGAAAATTTCAATCGAAACACTGAACCACCTTCCAAGATTAACGAGAAAATAACTTATGCTCAGAAACGAATATGCTGAAAAACGGGATTTTATCCGTATGAGTGTTAATTCCAGGCTGAAATTTCGGGTACAAAGCAGTGAGATAATGCATGACGGGCGAATTACCGACCTCAGTGGTAGCGGTATATCCTTTGTCACCACATCAAAATTGAATGCAGAAGCCAAACTAGCCGTTGCTGTTGAGTCTTCCTCGCAGAATATCCCGCCGTTAGTGGCGCATGTGGTTGTCGTACGATGTGATAAAAACCCCGAATCGGACGAATACACCGTTGCCTGTAAAATTGACCAGATTCATCCGGCGAATTACCCGGATAGTGACAAGCCCTGAATGCACGGTATTTCGTGTCTGGCAAGTACGATTCAGCGTGTTTAGATTTTGGTTCAGTACAAGGCATTTTCGCATGGCGAAAATGCCACGTGCGTAGGTGCATAAGCCGGTCGACCTCCATGGATGGCGCAAGTGCTGGTTTTGCAGGAGCAAAAACCGGTCGGCTCCTGTTCTCGGACAGTCTCCTAAGCTCTTGGCAATTTCTTTAGATACACTACAATAACATTGGTTCTTTCAACATGCAGTTTGAATCCTTTTTGCAGCAGCATGAAATTGCTCTTCGTCTCAGTGCTTTCTTCGGCATTTTGCTGCTGATGGCGCTCTGGGAGCGTCGGCGCCCCTGTCGTACGCCAAAGTTATCTATACTGTTACGTTGGACCAATAATCTGGGCCTGGTCATTGTCAACAGTGTACTCCTGCGTTGGCTCTTTCCAAACGCGGCAGTGGGTGTTGCTGCATTAAGTGCCGAACAAGGTTGGGGTGTTTTGCATTACTATGCGGTTAACCATCCGCTGGCTATTTTTCTCAGTATTATCGCCCTTGATGGTATTATCTACCTGCAACATGTGATGGTACATGCCGTCCCTTTATTGTGGAGAATCCACCGCGTTCATCATGCTGACCCGGATTTTGATGTCACCACAGGCAGCCGTTTTCATCCAATCGAAATTATTCTTTCCATGCTGATTAAATTTGCCAGTATTCTGGTTCTGGGACCACCTGTGGTGGCCGTTATTCTGTTCGAGATCATCCTCAATGGTATGGCCATGTTCAATCATTCCAATATCACTCTCCCATCCCGTATTGACAAAGTGCTGCGTATTCTGTTTGTGACTCCCGATATGCATCGGGTTCATCATTCGGTCGAGGAAGATGAAACCAATTCCAATTTTGGTTTTAATCTTTCTCTCTGGGACCGGATGTTCGGCACTTACAAGACGCAACCACGACTGGGCCAAAAGGATATGGTGATCGGAATCCTGGGGCATCAGGATCCGAAATCTGTCACCTGGTTATCCGGGTTGCTGCTACTACCTTTGCGTCCGGTGGCGAACCAATACACGATTAATCGCAGGCATTGGGAGCAAAGCGAGTGAAAACTAAAATTTATCGCTATGTTCTATTTGCTGTACTGACGGCGGCCATCGCCACCCTGGCCTACTATCGCCATGACATCGACATCGAAGCTGCGCAGCGATGGATTAAATCGTTGGGCTGGATGGGGCCAGTGATTTTTATGCTTTGCTACACGCTGGCAACTGTTCTATTTTTTCCAGGCTCTGTGCTGTCCCTGGCTGGTGGCGCCTTGTTTGGCGTGGTACAGGGTACCTTATACAATGTCATCGGTGCCACAATGGGGGCGACCCTGGCTTTTCTGTGCTCACGCTACCTGATCGGTGACTGGGTTCGGGGGCGTTCCGGAACGCGTTTAATGAAATTAGTGGAAGGTGTGGAGGAAGAAGGCTGGCGATTTGTTGCCTTTGTTCGCTTGGTGCCAATTTTTCCGTATAACTTGCTGAATTACGCATTGGGTCTGACTCGTATCCCACTCCTGCAGTATTCGCTGGCCACTATGTTGTTCATTTTGCCCGGTGGTATTGCCTACACCTATGTCGGTTTTACCGGCCGTGAAGCGATGACAGGAGGAGATGGACTCATCCGCAAAGTACTATTGGCAACGACCTTGCTGGCACTAACCGCCTATTTGCCTCGAATTATCAAGCATTTTCGCAACAAGAAAACCTCAAATCAGTAATTCCAATCTACCAAGTTGAGCATAAAGTTTGCTACCGATCTGAATCTGCTGCTGGTCGATAAATTTATTACTGACTGTAGCAATTAATAAACAATCTCCGGCATTGAAATGAAGCTCTGACCTAGCCATTTCATTCTTAGCAATCACTTTAACAACTATCTCTATAGTATTAATAATACTTGTGCTATTCCCATAGCTATTTTGAAAGCTGATGAATTGCCCGGGTGCACGAATAGAGATCTCTCGCCCCGGAGTTAAATGCTCTCCAGGCAGAAATAACTTGCCACCAGAGAAGGTTAAACAGGTTAATTGATAGTGTTCATCAAAGCCTTTGACCTGAGCCGCAATGACATTTCCTCCATGTTCGGGGCTCGAATCCCGAATCACCCTGGCCAGAACATCCTCTGGTTTACCCTGAGCCTGAATACTACCCTCCTTGAGCACCACAACATGTTCTGCCAGTCGCATAACTTCCGAAGGTGAATGGGTGACATATAATATTGGCACTGCATATTCAGTATGAAAGTTCTCAAGACAGGTCAACAACGTCTGCTTGCTGTCATAATCGAGCGCCGCCAATGGTTCATCCATAAGCAATAATTGCGGGCTGGTTAGCAAGGCCCGGGCAATGGCAACGCGCTGGCGTTCCCCACCCGACAACCCACCAATGCTGCGTTTCAAGAGTGTTCGCAGACCGAACAGCTCGGTTACGTCATCAAACTTTAGATGCTGTGATCCTGGAGGTGTTCGTCGCAATGCAAATTGCAGATTGCCATCAACCGAAAGATGTGGAAACAGACTCGATTCCTGAAAGACGAATCCAACCGGCCGCCGGTAGGGGGCTATAAATGTTTTCGGTTGCTCGTCTTGCCAACAAATATCCCCCAGAGAAACACGCCCAGATCGTGCTCGGTCCAGCCCTGCGATGCAGCGTAGTAATGTCGTTTTCCCAGAGCCGGAATGCCCAAAAACCGCGCTGATACCCTGCCCCGGAAACTGGGTATCAACGGACAATTCGAATGATTTCAGGCGTCGCCTGATCCGTACATCAAGCGTCATCGCCCCTGGCTCTCAAAATGTTGGCTTACAATACGAACGGCAAGCAGCAACATAAATGAAAATACCAGTAATCCCGCTGAAAGTGTTCCGGCGCTGACGTAATCCATGGCTTCAGCATGATCATAAATGGCTACCGATAGCACCCGGGTTTTACCTGGAATATTACCGCCCACCATCAGGATAATCCCGAATTCGCCCACCGTATGGGCAAAAGTCAGAGTACTGGCAGTAAGATAACTATGGCGGGATAAGGGCATGACAACATGGAAGAAAGTATCCAGAGGTGAAGCCCCCAGAGTGGCTGCAACCTCTAGTCGTCTACGGCCAACAGTGGAAAATCCATCTTGTAGGGGCTGTACCATAAAGGGCAGTGAATACAACACCGAGCCGATCACTAGCCCGGTAAATGTAAAAGCCAGGTGTTGCCCACCGAGGGCCTGCATCAGCCGGCCGATCCAACCGCTTGGCCCCAGAATAACCAATAGATAATATCCAAGAACAGTGGGTGGTAATATCAGTGGCAGGGAAACGATCGACTCAATAACGAGTTTGCTACGGCTGCGAGTATGCGACAACCACCAGGCCAAAGGGGTCCCCAGCAATAATAATATCAGTGTGGTCGTTACAGCCAAACGAAGTGTCAGCCACAGTGCTGTCCAGTCTCCTGCTGACAAGGATAAGGACATGATCTTTATTTTACCGCAGGAAGGGAAAAACCATAAGATGCAAGAGTTTTATGACCGGCAGCGGAGCGAATAAAAGCAGCAAATCTTTTTGCTTCGGGACGATCCCCGCCATGACGGGTAATAACAAAACCTTGCAACAAGGGCTTATGCAAGCGTTCGGGAATCAATGAATAGCCTCCTAGTTGTCGTAATTCAGGACTCACCGCCAACGATAAGGCTATGATACCGATATCAGCCGCACCACTGGCTACAAGCTGCGCGGTGTGGGAGATATTCTCGCCATATACCAGTTTGGGCTTTACCTTCTCCCAGATACCTACTTGCTGTAACGCCTCCTTGGCCCGCTGACCGTAAGGTGCATGCAGAGGATTGGCAATCGCAATTTTTTTAATGTCCTCAGCGACCAGGTCCCGCAGTTTGAGTCGGTCTGCCGCCCGGGTGGCACTCCACAGTGCAATTCTACCCAACGCATATGGATAGACTTTTGAAGCCGTAAGACCCTGTTTTTGTAACATTTCTGGATAGGAAATATCCGCTGAAAAAAATAAATCAAATGGTGCTCCGTTGGCGATCTGGGCTCGAAATTTTCCTGAAGAGCCATAAACCATGTGGAGGATATCCTGCGGGTGTAAAATCCGATACTGTGATACCAGTCGGTTCATGGCATACCGCAGATCAGAAGCTGCGGCGACCACTAATGGCTGCGCCGCTTGTACGGGAAGCAGGTACACATAGACAAATAATCCCAAAAAACCACGGGTAAGCAGATGAATTAAGCCAGGTCGTTTCATTCTCTAAGTCCTCAAGTCAGTGACCGAACACTGCCACTTAAGTGGCTATCTCGCAAATTCAGAACATCAAACATATCATAAAGGCCGGGTTGTTGACCCATCAGCCAGAGTGCGGCTCGAATGGCTCCGGAAGAGAAAGTTTCGCGGCTACTGGCCTTGTGACTGATTTCCAATCGTTCCCCTTCGCCTGCAAACATCACGGTATGCTCACCAACAATATCCCCCGCCCTGATAGTCGAAAAGCCAATACTGGCACGCTTGCGGGCGCCGGTGATGCCCTGGCGATGATACACCGCAACCTCGTCAAGTTTTCGGCCCAGTGCGTCGGCAACGACCTCCCCCATCCGCAATGCTGTTCCTGACGGCGCATCCACCTTATGGCGATGATGGGCTTCAATGATTTCAATGTCGACACTGTCACCAAGTGT
>DRJH01000144.1 GCA_011052285.1 Gammaproteobacteria bacterium | reverse complement strand
ATTTCGGTGTGGCCACCTTCACAACCGGGATCTTCCGTACCTGGTTCGGTCTTGGTAAGCCTGCCGCTGCAGCACAGTTGGCGGCCCTGCTGATGACGGTCGTAATGCTGCTGATTATGCTGGAAAGTTGGTCGCGGCGCAAAGCCCGCTTTCATCATGCCGAGGGTAGATCCCGTCCCCTACCACGTTATCTATTATCGGGCTCCAGGGGGTGGCTGGCACTGCTGGCTTGTGCTGCACCTGTCATTTTCGGATTTGCGCTGCCGGCGTTGCAGCTGACTGTGTGGGCCGTGGAGGTGGTCAGCGAAGGACTGGACCCAACATTACCGCGCCTGATCTGGCACAGTGTGGTGTTGGCAGTAAGCACCTCGGTATTGGTCGTGCTGTTGGCGTTATTGCTGGCTTATGCCCGTCGGCTGGTACCAACCCGCTTGGTAAGTGCGGCGGTAAAAATGGCAGGTCTGGGTTATGCCATCCCCGGTACCGTCATCGCGGTCGGGGTGAGTTTGCCGCTGGCAGCATTTGATAATGCTCTGGACAGTTGGTTGCGCAACCACTTCGGGATATCCAGCGGCCTATTGCTCAGTGGTACGCTGTTCGCTTTGTTATTTGCCTTGTCAGTGCGTTTTCTGGCGGTTGCCTTGCAGGCAGTGGAATCCGGTCTGGCGACTATTCGCCCCGGAATGGATGATAGTGCACGTTCCCTGGGGTATCGCCCGTTGGAGGTACTACGCAAGATCCATATCCCGATTCTGCGTACCAGCCTGCTGACCGCCGGTTTGCTGGTTTTTGTCGATGTACTCAAGGAGTTACCGGCGACACTGGTGCTGCGACCATTCAACTTCAATACCCTGGCCGTGCGAGCATATGAAATGGCTTCCGATGAGCGCCTGCCTGAGGCTGCCCTGCCTGCCCTGGCGATTATGCTGGTCGGTTTGATACCGGTCATCCTATTATCTCGTTCGATCGCAGGATCCCGGGCCAGTCGTAACCCGGACAATCAATAAAACCGGATTTCTATGGTTTACAGGTCAATACCTATCAGGACAGCCTCCTAGGCTCGCAATCGGGTATTGTCCGGATCGAAGGGGGATTCAGCAATCACGGTGGCACGATGAAGCTGACCGAGAATTTCGATTTCCAGCTCAGTTCCGATTCCGGCATAGGGTGTTTTGACCAATCCCAACGCTAGTGACTTCTGGATCCGGTGTCCGAAACCGCCCGAAGTTGCACGGCCGACGACCCGCCCATTCATATACAAGGCTTCCGAACCACGTGCATCGACCTCATCAATATCTTGGACTTCCATGGTTACGAAGGTGTTTTCAAAGCCACGTTGCTGCCATTCGATCAAGGCCGGTTTGCCGATAAAATCATGGTCCTTGTCCAGTTTCACGAAGCGATCCAATCCGGATTCCAGGGCGGAGTATTCAATCGACATCTCCCGTGGTATCAATCGATAGGATTTTTCCAGGCGCAACGAGTCCATGGCCCGAATACCAAATGGCTTAATGTCAAATTCTTTGCCTGCCGCCATCACCTGATCAAAGATATAGTTCTGCATTTCAATCGGGTGGTGCAGCTCCCAGCCCAGCTCGCCGATGTAGTTGACACGTAGCGCCTGGCTGGTGGCATAACCAACGCTGATGGGTTTGCCGGTCAGCCACTTGAAGTTGGCATTGGACAGGTCGGTATCGGTAAGCTTTTGCAGCAAAGCACGGGATTTTGGCCCTGCAATCACCAGCACACCGTATTGGCTGGTGACTTTGTGTAGCTCAACACTGCCATCGGCGGGCTTGAGTTTACATAGATAATCGTAGTCATGGGCTTCCAGCGCTCCGGCAGAAACCAGGTAGTAGCTTTGGGGGCCGGTTTTGTAGATGGTAAATTCGGCCCGTACGCCACCATTTTGAGACAACATGTGACACAGGCCGATACGTCCCACGGCTTTGGGGATACGGTTGGCCACGAGGCAGTTGAGCCAGTTGGCGGCTCCCACCCCACTGACCTCGAACTTGCTGAATGCCGTCATATCCAGGATCCCAACTTGGTCACTGACATGCCGGCATTCCTGGCCGACAAAAGCAAAATCATTGCTTCTCCGGAAAGAGAGCTTCTCCACGATACGCCCATCTTCCAGTGGTGCAGAGTGATTTTCATTGAGCAGGACATCAGCGGGCTGCAAGTCTTCTTCACTCAGCGTGTAATCGGTTGGAGCAAACCAGTTTGGACGTTCCCAGCCATAGACTGTGCCAAATACTGCACCGAGGGCCTTCATGCGATCATAACAGGGAGCGGTTTTCAGCGGCCGACAAGCCGGCCGCTCCTCGTTGGGATAGTGGATGGAAAAAACATTGGCATAGGTCTCTTCATTTTTCTCCTTTAAAAAGCCACGTGCGGCGTAGGGGCCGAAGCGTCGTGGATCCGCACCCATCATGTCCACACTTGGCTCACCATCGACGATCCATTCTGCCAGCTGCCAGCCGGCACCACCAGCGGCGGTAATACCGAAACTGTGCCCTTCATTAAGCCAGTAATTGTTCAGCCCCGGGGCCGGGCCGACAATGGGATTGCCATCGGGAGTGTAGGTGATGGCTCCGTTATAGACCTTCTTCACACCCACCTCACCAAATGCCGGCACCCGTTCGATACAGGCTTCGATATGTGGCATCAATCGGTCCAGGTCTTCATTGAACAACTCGTATTCACATTCTTTTGATGGGCCATCGACATAGCAGCAGGGGGCGCCGGCTTCGTAGGGACCCAGCAGCAGGCCACCCGCCTCTTCACGCAGATACCAGCTACTATCGGGTTCTCTGAGAACCCCCATTTCCGGCTTACCTTGCCGGTGGCGTCGAACAATATCCGGGTGTGGTTCGGTAACAATAAATTGATGTTGAACCGGGATTACCGGGGTATCCAGGCCCACCATTTGGCCCATTTGACGAGCAAAGTTGCCTGAACAGGAGACCACGTGTTCACAAAGAATGTCACCTTTATCCGTAGTAACCCGCCATTGCCTGTCAGCCTGTTGTTCGATATGGGTGACCGTGGTGTAGCGGTAGATTTTGGCACCACAAGCCCTGGCTCCCTTGGCCATGGCTTGGGTCACATCAGCTGGTTGGATATAGCCGTCATCAGGATGCTGAATTGCGCCGATAATGCCATCGGTATTGCACAATGGCCAGATCTCTTTAACTTGTTCGGGGCTGAGAAATTTCACATTAACACCGACCGTTTTTGCCACTCCGGCGTAATAACGATATTCATCCATACGGTATTCACAATTGGCCAGGCGAATATTGGAGACTTTCTTAAAGCCTACGTCCTGCCCGGTTTCCTGTTCCAGGCTCTGGTACAAATCGACCGAATACTGATGCAGCTTGCTGACTGAATAGCTCATATTGAATAAAGGCAGCAAGCCGGCCGCATGCCAGGTAGAACCGGAAGTCAATTCCTTGCGTTCGATCAGCACCACATCAGTCCAGCCTTTTTTTGCCAGATGATAGAGGGTACTTGCACCGGCGACACCACCGCCGATTACGACTACTTTTGCTTTGGATTCCATATAGTGTGTCTCCCGGAAAACAAGACGTGAACTGTAAGGTTGTCGGTGACTGTCAGCAACCGAAATAATGGGACTACTTTATTGGCTTGTGCAGCGGCAAATCAGGATAGATGATTGACTGTTCAATCAAGGACATGATACAACAGGCGACTATGGGGAGACTACCCCGCTTGTGGAAGATCAATGAAAAGCCATCGCAGTAGCCGTAAAAGAAAAGCCGAGCAACGCAGTCGCCGTGGCCACAGTCCTATCCCGGAACAGCTGGTCCATGCCACGTTAGAGAAAATCTCCTCTGATGGCTTGGCTAATGTGACCACCAAATCGATCAGTGACGACGCTCACGTTTCAACCGGGATCATTCACCACTACTTCGACACCAAGGACCGGTTGGTTTATGTTTCCTATGTGTATTTGATTGTTGGGCAGCGGGCAGCGATTATGGCAGCACGACGTCAGCATCCTCAGGATCCGGCAGCACGCTTGAAAGCCATGATTGTGGCAAATTTCTCCAACCCGGAAGTTACTGCCGAAACTGCGCGTGTCTGGCCACAGTTCTGGGCCAATGCCATGTATGATCGCGCAGTTAAGCGCTTGTTGAAGGCATACAATATCCGTTTCTATCATAATATTCTTTTTGATTTTAAAATGTTGCTACCCCCGAACACGGCATGCCAGCATGCCAGTAATCTCTTGTCGTTAATCCATGGCTACTGGATAGAATCTATGGCGGTAGAAAGTATGGATGCTGCGGCTTGTGTACGCCGAACTCACCGCTATATCGACCAGGCGTTAGGAGGCTGTCAATTGGATTGATCAACACAGCATTTCTGAACTTGCCGCTGTGGTGGTGATTGCCTTAGCGGTATACAATCCGCCCTGTCAGCTTTGCCTGTTTTTCAGATCCATTTCTCTTCCATTTTTCTTTGGAGTGAGCATGAAATATTCACTGCTTTCGCTATTTCGGCAAGGTCTTTCAGGCCACCGCAACTGGCCGCAAGCCTGGACCAATCCGAAGCCTGAATCGGCTTACGATATCATCATCGTTGGTGGTGGTGGTCATGGCTTGGCTACTGCATTTTATCTGGCTAGTGAACATGGTAAAAGTAATATTGCAGTCCTGGAAAAGGGCTATATCGGTGGTGGTAACACCGCACGTAATACGACGATTTTACGCTCTAATTATCTGCGGGATGAGTCATCCAGGTTATTCGAGCATTCCATGCGGATGTGGGAGAGTCTGACCGATAGTTTGAACTTTAACGTTTTGTTGAGTCAGCGTGGTGTCTACAACTTGGGCCATACGCTGCAGGACATGCGGGATATCGAACGTCGGGTGAATGCCAACTATCTCGGCGGTATCGATGCCGAGGTCGTTTCTGCGCAAGAGTTGCGTGAACGGATCCCCTTGTTGAATGTTTCTGAACACGCACGCTATCCGATTCTGGGTGCCTCCTACCAAGCTAGAGGTGGGATTGCCCGTCACGATGCCGTAGCCTGGGGATATGCCCGGGCAGCCAGTAAGT
>DRJH01000143.1 GCA_011052285.1 Gammaproteobacteria bacterium | reverse complement strand
CATATTCCATTAAAAAACTCTTTGATTCTAGGAGCTGTTTGTAACTTCAGGTGAATAGTTTTTTCATTCTTCTGATGATGATATCTTGCAATAAATGAATAGTTATGCATCTGTTTGCAAAATAATATTATTTGCTCAATTTCGTATGTTGTTTTATTTGACAATTGAAGCTTTACATTATCGAACCCTTTATTTTGTATATATTTAATTTTGTCACTAACAAATTTCAGAACACTATAATTGTCACCAAGGGATAAAGCTACTTCATCAAAGAAACCCGTCGTATCAATAGCTTCTTCATTAATTTGAACCTGAATTTTACGATTCTCAAACCATTCTACAATTGGTGCATACATATCGACATGAGTAAATGCCTTTGTATTGTAGATATCAACTTCTTTAGTTAAATAGTTTTCTATACCTTGAATCTCAAGACCACTTGTCTCTGTTGGTTCTTTCTGTAATTTTTTTATTTCTTTACTTTGGATAATATATTTTTTAATTAGAGCATCGACAAATTTAACGGTATCGTAAATTTGCGTAGTTTGCTGACAGTGGGGGCATTTTACCAATTTTCCAATATAATTACTTCCAACTTCCCGCATATGACCGCATTTATTGCATCGAAATAGAGCCATTAATGGTACACCTCAATTGTTGAACGAAGTCGCTGCACGGCAGAACTCTCCCATTCACATCATTCGAGTATAAACTCCTGACGGATGATTTTTTAGGAGGTTTATCATGGAAAAGAAAGAACGGGAACGGATGTTAGCGCAAGGCCACCACGATCAGCGTTGCCGCACCCCGGAGGCCGGGGAAATACGCCTGTCCTGCACCGCCTGTGACAGTCGGTCATACACCACTTCTCCACCCAATCACCCTGAATTTCACCCCCACCGCTTGAATCTTACCCATTTTTTCCGTATCTACACCCCACTCTGACCGTCTTCTAGCCCGGCCATGTGGGTAATGAACTGCGGGTGCTGGTTCCTGAGCTTGATTGGAACCAATAAGCAGTCTGACGGGTAGTTGCAGCCCGGTCGGTGGCTTGTCCCTCGCTCAGGCATTTTGATAATAGAGATTTTGCGGATGGTGGGCATCGGCGAAAAAGTACCAACGCTCGATGAACAGGCCGAGGAATTGGCAGATTGCTGCACTGATCAGCAGAGACTTGCCAGCTGTATTCAACGCCAGTAGCATCAGAATAATCGGCAGGACGAAGGTTAGGATAATGAACAACCAGCGCGAGCGTTGCATAAATATTCGGTTTCTGCCATGGAAAAATTCGCGGGTATTGAAGGAACCACCGATCGCCCCCTGGGCCAGTTGAAAAATCCGCTTGTGGCGGATGCCGATGGCAGTTTGTGGGGTTGACTTGTGCTGTAGAGTTCGATTGTGCCAGAGGCTGGCACCGCGGGTAATCAGTCCGAGCAGCGTGACGGTGATGGCCGTGAGGGTGAAAAATTGCAGGTGGGCTACGTTGTTGTTCGTTGCCAGTACTGCCGCCAGGGTAAAGCCGGAAGCGGCGCCCAGCAGGGTAAAGTTCACAATCGTCAGTGCATTGGACCATTCCTGCAGGAAACGGATGCCGGCGTAGATCATGCCGGTACAGATAAACAGGGTAATACTGAGCAGGGCACCTATCGTACCCAGTGTCAGGCTTAAGGTTGAGGTGCTGGCCGAGGACTGCGGGCTGCTATCTGGATACCAGGTCAGTCCGTACAGGATGACGCTCAATATGACCAGCGGCAAGACAATAACTTCACGTGACAACCAGGAGCTGCGCCAGCGTGTGGCGGCACGCCAGGCACGTTCTGGATGGCCTAGATGAAAAAAAGAAGCAATTAGTCCGGCCAGTAACAGGAGCAGGGCGACGATACTGCCCAGCACTTGCAGCATGGCTGATACCGGTGTATCAAGAAAGCCGAGCCAGGACCAGATCTGATTGGCGTAAAGGGCTAGAAAGAGACCCTGACCCGTGCCGATCAGTATAGTCAGAAAAATCAGCGATAAAGCAGGTTGCATCGATTTCCCTCCGTTGGGGTCACGGTTTGGAAGGTATTTTCAGGCATGGCGCTGTACTCATGGTTTCTACCAACTGGTGACATCCTCAAGCGAAGGTTCATCCAGTGCCGGTATGGGTAGTGGAGCTTCCTTTTTCAGAGGATTGTCGGCTCGCTGCAGTTCATCTTCATGGACTTGCCTCATGATCTTGCGTCTTGGCAGGTAATGGTTGGCCGGCTTGGTGCCCCATTCGGGCATCAAGGTATAGCCGCCTTGTTCGCGGATCAAGTGTGAGACTTCCGATTCGGAATCATGGACATCGCCGAAGATACGGGCACTGGTCGGACAGGCCAGAACACAGGCTGGTTTGCGCTCGGCTTCGGGCAGGCTTTGGTCATAGATACGGTCAATGCAGAGTGTACATTTTTTCATCACTCGCTGCTGTTCGTCGATCTCCCGAGCCCCGTAAGGGCAGGCCCAGGAACAGTATTTGCAGCCAATGCATTTGTCATAATCCACCAACACAATGCCATCTTGCGGGCGTTTGTAACTAGCTCCGGTTGGGCAAACCGGTACACAAGGGGGATTTTCGCAATGTAAACAGGATTTTGGGAAGTGGATAGTTTCAGTGTTCGGATAGGTGCCCACTTCGAAGGTTTGTACCCGGTTAAAAAAGGTTCCTGTGGGGTTTTTGCCATAGGGATTACGATCACTCATGGGCCCGGAGATACCGGAGCTGTTCCATTCCTTGCAGCTCGTTACACAGGCACTGCAACCCACACAGACATTGAGGTCGATAATCAGGGCCAACTGGGTCATGACTGGGATCCCCGTTTGCCACGCACGGAGTGACCGACCCGATAGCTGAGCCAGCCGCTGGATTGTCGCGAAGTTCCCGGCATTGGCTGCATGGGTTTAAAATGCGGCGATGTGGTTTCAGGTTCCTGTGCTCCGGCCTTGTAAATCCGCACCCGCACATCGTACCAGCCGGCCTGTCCGGTAACCGGATCTGAGTTGGAATAGTGAGAAGTGCCGCCGTTAGTCGGTAACTCTTCAGCAATTAAGTGATCGAGTAGGAAACCTTTTGTTGCCTCGTTGGCATCTTGGTCAAGATTCCAGGCACCAGCGGCCTTACCAATGGCATTCCAGGTCCATACGGTGCCCGGTTCCACCGCCTCGCTAAAGCGGCACAGGCAGCGTACTTTGCCGTGCATGGATTCGACCCAGACCCAGTCATTATTGGTGAAGCCATTGGCCTGGCCGACGCTGGGATGAACATGAATGTAATTATG
>DRJH01000142.1 GCA_011052285.1 Gammaproteobacteria bacterium | reverse complement strand
CAGATAATTGGTGAAAATCCAGGTGGTCCCGGAGCCATCAGAACGGTGTACAACAGTGATAGTCAGGTCAGGTAAAGCCAGCCCCTTGTTGCTGGCGACGATCCGGCTGTCATTCCATTTGCCGATTTTACCCAGAAAGATGTCGGCCAGATTCGTGGCTGTGAGCCTGAGTTGATTGATCTTAATTCCGGGTATATGCACCACTGGCACCACCCCGCCCATAATCATAGGATATTGCATAAGGCCATACTTATCCAGTTCTGCAGGTTTCATGGGTGCGTCAGAGGCACCGAAATCCACTGTCTTGGCCTTGATTTGCTTAATGCCACCACCAGAACCAATGGATTGGTAATTGAGTTTTTTTCCGGTCTGTTTATTATAGGCGTAGGCCCATTTTGAATAAACCGGGTAGGGAAATGTCGCTCCGGCACCATTAATCGTGGTCGAGGCCTGCACGGTCGTCGATAATGACAGGCCAGCAACAGCAATCATGGCAGCCGTCACCAACCCGTGATGCAAGCGTTTGTCTTTGCCCCTTTGTGATGTCTTGATCATCAGTAATCCTCAATATATAGAGAGTTTCAGGAGCTGGCAGTATGCCCAAGGAATGTTACAAATTCATGACACCGAGCAGTCCAGGTCAATTCCAGGTCCTCTCGCGCTCACATTTTGGCCTGAAATTTTTCAAGACTGTGATAACCCTTTTATCGTCGCGTTCGAGTGCCAGAGTTTGAACTGTACGCCCATTATTATCGCGTACATTCACATCAACATAGTGATGCCAGACGGCCATCATCAGCGGCAAATTACGGAAAATGAAGACGCCCTCAACTCTAGGAGGCTACATGACTTCTACTGCAGCCAGGCATTAACTTTTTTAAGATCAGCTTCCTTGAGAACACCGGCTGCCTGCTTCAGACGCAGTAGATTGGTGATGTAGTCATAACGGGACTTCAAATAATCACGCTTGGCACGAAACAGATCTCGCTGCGCATCCAGTACGTCGAGGTTGGTGCCAAGCCCTGCGACAAAGCCTTCCTGTTTGGCCCGCAAAGCACTTTCGCCGGCGCGCACTGCAAGTTTCAGGGCTTCCATTCGCTCCAGACTACTGTTGGTGCTGTGGTAGGCTGCACGCACTGAGCGATCGATAGAACGAACCATAGTCTCGTGTTGTTGCTGTGCGACCTCAAGGCGATAGCCCGCTTCCCGACTCTTCGAGTCAATACTCCCGCCCTGATAGAGATTCATTGTTAAGGACAATTTTACACTGTTGCTGATGGCATCACTGCCGCCACTAAAACCACCATCGTTATGTTGGCCACTGTGACTTAAGGATAACGCCAACGCAGGAACCCGTGCTGCCTTGGTGATTCTGAGTCCTTTTCTGGCAATCTCAACACCCAGCTGGCTTTGTGCCAATGTGTAATTATGGTCTTTAGCGGTCTGTAACCAGCCTGCCAGTTGTTTGGGGCGGCTCACGGCCAACAGCGCAACCGGTGACAGTAGTGACAGCTCTGGAACTTCGGTGCCAATAATTTCGGCCAAACCACGCCGTGCATCTTCAAAGGCGTTAACTGCAGAAATTTCCGCGGCCTGTGCCAATGACAGGCGAGCCTGAGCATCGTACAGATCTGTGGAGGTACCAAGACCCACCTTGAGGCGTTCTTTGGCGAGCAGCAACTGCCGCGAAATCGCCTGTTTTTCCGCCTGTGAAGTACCGATATCATCCTCAGCAGCCAAAATTGCAAAATAAGCAACCGCCACCCGCACCAGCAGATCCTGTTGGCTTGCCGCCAACTTCTCGGTTGCAGCACTGACCCGGTCCTTGGCTTGCAATATTCCCAATTCGAGAGGCTTGTTATACAGCGGTCGGCTCAGTGTCAAGTTGTAACTGCCTTCTCCATACGTAGTGGACTGACTTCCTGTCGGTGTCGTCGACAGGTGGTTGTTATTCTCGGAGAGTTGGATCTGGGCACTAACCGTTGAATGTATAGCAGCTTCTGCCTGTAACCGGGTCTCCTCGGTTGCCTTAAAACTCAAGGCTTGGGCCTTCAACACGGGATCAGAACGCAGTGCCTTCTGATACACCTGCCAGAGATTATCAGCCTCTGCCTGCGATATACTCATCAACAGTACGGCGGTCGATAATAACAGACGGTGGCAAGTTTTTTTTATAGACATGAGCACGCCCTAGAAAATGAAAGATGGTCGCTGCACGACGGCGGCAGCTGCATCCAAAAGAGGGGCAATTGAGGTATCCAGAAGACGGGTTTCGGACCAATTTGAATGATCCAGTCGTTGCAGACAGCGTGCTTCCATAATGGGGTCCTCACCAACAACAGCCACCAAACGGCCACCGGTACGTAGCTGTTCCTTGAGTCGCAACGGAATCTCCACTACTGAGGCAGTCACCAGAATGGCATCATAGGGCGCGGAATCTGACCAGCCTTCAGCACCATCAGCACAGATCACCTCGACATTCTGAACCCCCTGCTGATACAGCTTCTGCTCGGCTGTATGTACCAAATCCTGAAAAATCTCCACACTACATACAGCCTTGGACAAGGCTGCAAGCAAAGCGGCCATAAAACCGCTACCGGTACCGATTTCCAACACCTTATCGCTGGTACGCAATTCCAGCGCCTGTAACAGGCGAGCTTCCAGCCTTGGCGACATCATGAACTGGCCATGATCGAGTGGTAACTGCATGTCCGCAAAAGCCAGGCTACGATATTGCTGTGGTACAAAGGCCTCCCGCGGAACCTGACTGCAAGCCGCCAGTACCGCCTCATCCAATACGTTCCAGGGCCTGATCTGCTGCGCGATCATATTTACACGTGCTTGCTCAAAATTCATCGTCCACCTGCCCGAATCCCTAAGTTATCTACCGAAACAACCAGCATTATACCCGCGAATAGTTCTTACATCTTCTTTTCGTTGCCCTCTTGTTCGTTGCCCTCTTCAGGGTCTCACACTAACAGCAAGAGGCGTCGGTTGGGTGACCGATTCGGAGTGGCTACGGATCAAGTGTTGTCCGGCACACTCCATTGGCCAGCTATAGCCATCAGAACGTAAGGGCCGTTAACGGGCCCGCAGTGAGTAGAAATTGCTGAACAATCTTTTTAACCACTTGAAAAAATAATGGTCTGCTGTTATTAAACATATTTGCATGCCTGCACGAGATTATGAATGACTGAAGAGCTTCTTGCAAAACTCGTGAGCGGCGATCTGCTTCCCCACTTCGGCCCATTTTCGAGCTGGCCCATTTTCGAGCTGGAATTTCGCTCCATGGAACCACCATGCAGTTTATTCCATCCCGAAAATGGACTCAAAGTGGGATTGCAAATTATCTACCCAGAGTTTTGTATGAGGCTCTGAAATAGTGTGTTTACCTGGTTGGGGAGTGAACGTATCTGTTCTGATCAGGTCTTAGCTGCATAGGCACGGAAATATGACAATGCTGAATAAAATTCGTCAAAAACTCGGGCAATCTCTGGCCAAGTATCTCAGCCGCCCCTTGCCCGGATATACTGCTTTCTCGGTCAAGAGCACCGAGAAGTTACGACAAATCCTGCAGCCAGGCGATATCGTACTAGTCGAAGGGGACACCCGAATCAGTGTTGTCATCAAATATCTGACCCAATCAACCTGGTCACACGCTGCTTTGTATGTGGGGCGCGAGGCCGGACTAAAAAATCGTCACGGCCACTATTGCGAGCTGATTGAAGCAGATCTTGAAGAAGGGGTCGTTGCAGTCCCACTGGCCAAATATGCAGAATTTAATACACGCATCTGCCGTTCGGTCGGACTTGGTGAGGGGCACCGGCAACAAGTCGTGCAATTTGTTACCAATAGCCTCGGCAAATCGTATGACTTAAAAAATGTCACCGATCTAATGCGCTATCTGCTACCGAAGCCACCTGTCCCGACTCGTTTCCGACGTCGGCTACTGGCAGTTGGCAGTGGCGACCCGACCCAGGCTATTTGTTCGACCCTGATTGCCCAAGCCTATCAGATGGTTGGCTACCCCATATTACCCATCATCGAGCACCGTCCGACTCCCTATCGCTATAGCGAACAGGAAATCCTGCATATTCGCCACCACAGCCTATTTGCACCACGCGATTTCGATCTGTCACCTTATTTTAAAATCATTAAACCAACCATCGAAGAAGGTTTTGATTTTCAGAAACTTCAGTGGGACGAGGACCGGAGACGGACGACAAAGTAAAATGGAGCGGGTGATGGGAATCGAACCCACGTCATCAGCTTGGGAAGCTGAGGTTCTACCATTGAACCACACCCGCTAGCAACCTGTCCGAATCACGTACCGTACATTATGCCGCAGTAAATCAGGCCGTCAAGGCCAGGAACAGTCGGCACGATCGTTATTGTTGCTGCAGCGCATTGATATCCGCGGCCACCATCTCTGCCGTGATTGATGCCAGGGTGTGCTGACGTCGCCAACCGAGTTCACGCTCGGCTTTGGCTGGATTACCATGCAATACCTCAACTTCGACCAAACGGAAATATTTTGGATCGATACTGACCCGCGTCACCCCGTGTTGATCAATACCGGTTTCTTTAACACCACTACCCTGCCAGCACAACCTGAGTCCTATGGCCGCAAAAGCCTTTTCGGTAAAGCTGCGCACTGTCTCGGTACTACCGCTGGCGATGATATAGTCCTCCGGCTGTGGCTGCTGCAGCATTAACCACATTGCCTTGACATAATCCTCGGCATGCCCCCAGTCTCGCCGGGCATGGATATTACCCAGTGTGAGCTGCTGTTGTCCCCCAAGATGGATTCGGGCCACACCGTCGGTAATTTTTCGGGTCACAAAATTCAGGCCGCGCAAATGGGATTCATGATTAAACAATATCCCGGAACAGGCATAGAGCTTATACGCTTCGCGATAGGTTGATACTTGCCAGAATGCGGCTGCCTTGGCAACCGCATAGGGGCTACGGGGGTGAAATGGGTCGGTCTCATCCAGCGCCCCGCCTCGGATCCCACCATAGCATTCGCCGGAGGCGGCATTAAAGAGGCGTGCAGGCCGTTTCAGAAAGCGCACCACCTCCAGCAGATTCATGATGCTTAACGTATGACTTTCCAGCGTCTCCACCGGCATTTGAAAAGACACGCCTAATGAACTCTGGCCTGAGAAATTATAGATCTCATCCGGCTGCACCTTATCAACGGTATACAGCACACTGCGAAAATCCGTTGGCGACATCGAATAACACTCGACCGAACGAGCCAAATCAAGTTTACGCAGGTTACTAAAACGTGACATCCGGGCATCACGTGAAGTACCGACAACCCGATAGCCTTTGTCCAGCAGCAGGTGGGACAAGTAAGCACCATCCTGGCCCGAAATGCCACAAATCAAAGCGGTTTTGGTCAATTCAAAATCCCCGGAAGAGAATAGCTAAACGTGGTATTTTAGTCTTTTCCAAGCCGTTCTGCAGAACCTAGGAGGCTGCCAGCGGAAACTACTGTGGCAACGACAGAGCCAACACTTACCAACCTGCAGAGGGCTTGAAACGATCGCCATATCGGCTGGCCAAACCTTGCAGTCGCTGCAGCAGCTTATCCCGACCGGCACGATCTCGATAACGCATGGGGCCTCCTCGAAAAGGCGCAAAGCCAGCTCCAAAAACCATACCGACATCTGCCAGATCAGCGTCTTCAACAATGCCCTCGAAAACCGTAGCTACACATTCGTTGAGCAGTGCCAATACCAGCCGATCCGTCACTTGGCTATCGACAGCTGTTTTGAGTTTGGCTTTTCGTGGCTTACCCTTATGCCAGACATAAAATCCGGCAGCCGTCTTGCGTCCCAGTTTGCCATTTTCAACCCGAGCTCTCAACAGATCGACCGCACGACTATCCTCAAAACCAAGATTTTCCGCAACATGCAGGCAGATATCCAGACCCACTGCATCAGCAAGTTCCACAGGCCCCATCGGCATACCAAATTCTTCTGCTGCAGCATCAATCGCTTCCGCCGCCCGCCCCTCCTGCAGCAATGCTATGGCTTCCATCAAATACGGTCCGAGAACCCGGTTCACCAGAAAACCCGGCTGACTCTTCACCGGCAGTGGCAATCGCTTGATCGCAGTTACGAAGGCTGCTGCACGGTTGATAGCGGCTTTGCTGGTTCTGGAGCCATGCACAATTTCCACCAACTGCATTTTTGCTACCGGATTAAAAAAATGCAGGCCCAGCAGCCGTCCCGGCTGTTGCAAGCCCCGGGCGATTTCAGACAGAGGAATACTGGAAGTATTGGTCGCCAGTAACACATTCTTGCGCAATCGCGGTTCAATAGCAGCAAATACTTGTTGTTTGATCTTGGCATCTTCAACAATTGCCTCAATCACTACGTCGGCTCGACCTACCCCAAGACCCGCCAGGT
>DRJH01000141.1 GCA_011052285.1 Gammaproteobacteria bacterium | reverse complement strand
GCCGGCTCGGACTGGAGGACAGCAGTCTTAATGCGGTAGATAACATTATGCAGCGTATTCGTGAGTTGGCGCTGCAGGCGGATAACGGCACGCTGAACGCCAGTGATCGGCAGGATATACGGGCGGAAATTCAGCAACACCTGGATTCTTTATTGCAGATTTCCAATACCCAGGATAGCAATGGAGAATACATCTTTGCAGGCTCCAGAGGGCACACCCAGCCCTTTATCGCCAATGCGGCCGGTGGCTTTCTTTATAACGGCGATAGTGGACAGCGGCTTGTGCAAATCGGTGATGGTAGAAGGATCGCGATCTCGGATCCCGGGTCCGGTGTTTTTCGGGATATTCGGGTCGGAAATGGGACGTTCGGTGTTGCTGCCGATGCAGCCAATACAGGTACAGGGGTCATCAGTAACGGGACCGTGACCAATCCTGCTGCCTGGGTGCCGGATACCTATACCATTACCATGACTGCCGGAACCAGCACGACCTACGAGGTCCGTAATGTAGCGAACACGTTGCTTAGTAGTGGGACCTATCAATCCGGTGCGGCCATCAGTTTTAATGGAATTGTTGTGGATATCAAGGGGGTGCCGGCCAATGGTGACCGCTATACCATCGCACCAGCGGCGAATCGAGACTTGTTGACTACAGTACAGAATTTGGCCAATACGCTGGATGGCAAAGGTACGGGGACATCTTCGACGGCGATAACGCAGCAATTGAATATTGCGATCGGGGATCTGGACCAATCCTTTAACCATATCCTCGAGAAAAGGACCCATATCGGTAGCCGTTTGAATGCACTGGATTCCGAGAGTAATATGAATAAGGACCTGTCTTTGCAGTTGCAGTCTTCATTGTCGACACTCAAAGATACCGATTTTGCCGCAGCCGCATTGCATCTGAATCAACAACTGACGGCGTTGCAGGCGGCCTATCTGAGCTTCAGTCAAATTCAGCGGCTGTCGCTATTCAATAGTTTGTAAGAAAAAAAGGGGTCAGAGCCCTTTTTATTAATTTATTCATTATATATCAATAAGATAGAATTACAAAAGGGCTCTGACCCCTTTTTTTGCTTTTTTTGATCGTAGACCGCCAACCTATAAGGCTCCGATACCACGCAGGATGATTTCGGTGACTTGCAGCTTGGCGCTTTCAAATTGTTTGTCACTAAGTGGCTGATTGTCATTTAATGTGGTGATCTGCTGTGTGAAATCCGCGTAGTGTTGGGTTGTGGCCCAGATCATGTAGAGTAGTTGCAGTGGCTCAATCGGGCGTATCAGACCCTTTTTTATCCACACTTGAATACATTGCACCCGGCTGGCAGTCCAGTCTTGTAGCGTGGTTTCGAGGTAGTGCTGAATCACGGGTGCACCACGCATGATTTCATTGGCCCAGACCTTGGATCCTTCCGGGCGAGATCTGGACAAGTCCATTTTGGCATGGATATAGCGTGTTAATGCCTCTACCGGCTGATCGATGGTATCGAAGGTATTAGCTGCAGCCAGCCAGGATTCGGCGACATTGGACAAGACTTGCTTATAGAGCATTTCTTTGGTTTCAAAATAGTAATGCAGGTTGGCTTTGGGAAGAGTGGCACGTCGTGCGATTTCGGTAGTGGTTGCACCCTTGTAACCACGTTCTGCGAACACACTTTCTGCAGCGAACAGGATGGCATCGATATTATCTTCCCGAATGGCCGTTTTGCTTTTTTTGGTAACCGCTTTGCTCATAATAGATACATTGATGTTGAGTAACGATTCAGCGTGTTTAGATTTTGCTTCAGTACCAGGCATTTTTGCACGGAGAATGTGAGCCTATAGGTCATATGTGAGCATTCGAGTACGAACACACGCCGTAATGGGACAAAAGATGAATGCGCTGATAGTTACGATGTTGAAGTCTTTGTACACAGGGACGTCACAGACTCGTGTAGCCGATGAAATTGTTCATAACCACAAGCGTAACGGTTGCAATACTTCGGCTTGTTGTATTATGCTGACCATTAGGTCAGGATTGTAGCAGAATGCTGCCGAGAAAAGGAATCGACCGGTTTTTGCTCCTGCTAAACCGGTGTTTGTGCCATTCACGGTGCTTGTGCCACTCACGGTACTTGTGCCATTCACGGTACTTTCGCCATCCATGGTGGTCGTAGCGAGAGGGGACCGCTTCGTGGCAACATTGTCATGGAGAGGCTCCTGAAAGAAGTGTAACCGGTGCATAATTTCGGGGCCGATGCAGGGCTTGAGACTGTCGTACCGTCACCCTTATCCACAGTAGGCTCTCTATTCCCGGATAGCCTCCTAGCTAATTTACAGGTGAGTGTTATGCCAAAGAAGATTCATAGCATTGTGAATGGAGTCAGCCAGCCATCGATGAGTGGCCGATTTCATGAGGTATTCAACCCGGCGACAGGAGAACAAACCGGGCAAGTTGATTTGTGTAGTGCTGCAGAAGTTTCCGCTGCAGTAGCCGCCGCCAAAGCAGCATTGCCTGAGTGGGCTGCCACCCCGCCGATGAAGCGAATCCGTTGTTTGTTCAACTTCAAGGTATTGTTGGAGAGCAATGCGCAAAGAATTGCCCACCTGCTCAGTGAAGAACATGGAAAAACCCTTGATGACGCCATGGGTGAGTTGTCACGTGGCATTGAGGTGGTCGATTTTTGCTGTGGAATACCGCATTTGCTCAAAGGGGAATTCAGTCGGGATGTCGGTACCGGTGTTGATACCTACTCAGATCGACAGCCCCTGGGCGTAGTCGCTGGCATTACGCCGTTTAACTTCCCGGTCATGGTGCCGATGTGGATGTATCCGGTAGCGGTGGCTTGTGGCAATACGTTTGTGCTCAAGCCCTCCGAACGTGACCCCTCAGCCGGCTTGTTGGTTCAGGAATTGATTGCCGAGGCGGGCTTTCCTGCCGGAGTTATCAATATGGTGATGGGTGATAAGGAGGCGGTAGATACGCTGCTCACACATGCGGATGTCAAGGCGGTCAGTTTCGTCGGTTCGACACCGATTGCTGAATATGTATACCGCACCGGGACGGCTAACGGTAAGCGAATACAGGCCCTGGGTGGGGCCAAGAACCATATGGTGATCATGCCCGATGCGGATATGGAGCAGGTCGCGGATGCGTTGATGGGTGCCGTCTATGGCTCGGCGGGTGAGCGCTGTATGGCCATTTCGGTGGCGGTGCCCGTTGGTGAGGAGACGGCGGACCGCCTGATTGACATCATGCGGCCACGTATCGAGGCACTGCGGGTTGGGCCGGCGACAGAGACTAACTCACAGATGGGTCCATTGATTACCCGGGCCAGCCTGGATCGGGTCAGTGGCTATCTCGATAAGGGTGTTGCGGATGGTGCGACCCTGGTTGTAGATGGCCGCAAACAGCGACAGACCGCTTGGAGCAACGGCTATTTCATCGCCGGTTCCCTGTTTGATCATGCGACTACAGAGATGTCGATCTACAAGGATGAAATATTTGGTCCGGTACTGGTCGTGGTGCGTACAGACAGTTTTGCTGCCGCGCTGGAAATGGTCAATGTTCATGAATACGGCAATGGTGCGGCGATATTCACCCGCGACGGAGATTGTGCCCGAACTTTTGCCAATGCGGTGCAAGCCGGTATGGTCGGTGTCAATGTGCCGATTCCTGTACCGGTGTCCTCACACAGTTTTGGCGGTTGGAAACGTTCGTTATTTGGCGACCACGCAATCTATGGTCCTGAGGGGGTGCATTTTTATACCCGTTTGAAAACGGTTACGACCCGTTGGCCAGCTGGGATTCGTAGTGGGGTGCAGTTTGATTTTCCGACCCTGGAGTAGGCATTTGAAGTGTATTTAGAACACCTGCATGGGAAATGTTATTTGCCGGTGATACTGGAAGTGTTCAAATTATTGTTCCGCAAACCGAGGAGAGTAAAAAAATGGCAAAACTGAAAGCTGGATTGATCCAGATGAGCCTGAAGGGTGATGCATCCATGAGCCCGCAGCAGATTCGTGACAAAATGATCGAAGCCCATATCCCCTTTATTGAAGAAGCGGGTCGGCAAGGTGTACAGGTATTGAGTTTCCAGGAAGTATTCACCCAACCTTATTTCTGTCCCAGCCAGGACGCCAAGTGGTATGCCGCCGCAGAAGCTATTCCGGATGGTCCTACCGTGAAGCTGATGCAGGAGTACGCGAAAAAATACAACATGGTGGTTGTGGTGCCGATCTACGAGGAGCACATGACCGGAATCTACTACAATACCGCCGCCGTGATCGACGCCGATGGTTCTTACCTGGGAAAATATCGTAAGACCCATATCCCGCATGTGGCCGGTTTCTGGGAGAAGTTCTTTTTCAAACCCGGTAACACCAGCTGGCCGGTATTTCAGACCGCCTATTGCAAGCTCGGCGTCTATATCTGCTATGACCGACATTTTCCCGAAGGCTGGCGCGCGCTGGCGCTTAGCGGGGCGGAATACATTATCAATCCTTCGGCAACGGTTGCCGGTTTGTCCGAGTATTTGTGGAAACTGGAACAGCCGGCATCGGCGGTGGCCAATGGGTGCTATATCGGCGCGATCAATCGGGTTGGTACGGAGGCACCCTGGAATATCGGCGAGTTTTATGGCCAGAGCTATTTCGTCAATCCACGTGGCCAGATCGAGAAAATCGCTTGCCGTGATCAGGATGAAATGATTGTGCATGATCTGGATATGGATATGGTGCGTGAAGTGCGCAATACCTGGCAGTTTTTCCGTGATCGCCGGCCGGAAAATTATGGAATATTGACCGAAATCTGATATGGGTTCCGACCGGATATGGTGAACAGCGCCCAGTACATGGCAGGCCGTAACGCTGTGTCAATAGCCGGACTCTCATCAAAAAATCAAGGAACTACGTGCGTGAAGACCAAGGTACAAGCTGGCGGTGTATCGCAATCACCCGTTATTGATATCCAGGATCTTTCTCTGGTCTTCAAGACGGCAGATGGTCCGGTTAATGCCTTGCATGAGATTTCGCTTACAGTCCAGCGTGGTGATTTTGTGTCATTTATCGGCCCGTCCGGCTGTGGCAAAACCACCCTGTTGCGAGTTATCGCAGACCTTGAGCAACCGACGGGTGGTCGGATCCAGGTCAATGGGATGAGTCCACATGAGGCCCGGTTGGCCCGAGCCTATGGTTATGTGTTTCAGGCCGCTGCGCTCTACCCCTGGCGTACCATCGAACGCAATGTGGCATTGCCGCTGGAAATTGCCGGTATCGGCCGTGATGAACAACGTCGCCGCGTTGATCAGTTTCTGGAGCTGGTGGAACTGCAGGATTTCAAGAAGAAGTTCCCATGGCAGTTATCCGGAGGCATGCAGCAGCGGGCATCAATCGCCCGGGCGTTGTGTGTCAGGCCCGAGCTGCTATTGATGGATGAACCCTTCGGTGCGCTGGATGAAATCGTCCGCGATCATTTGAATGAACAATTGTTGAAATTGTGGCTCAAGACCAATAAAACGATTGTTTTTGTGACACACTCGATTCCCGAGGCCGTATTTTTATCGAAACGGATCGTCGTGATGTCACCGCGCCCGGGTCGGGTGATTGATATCATCGACACGAATTTCCCTACTCAGCGGACCCTGGATATTCGGGAAACCCCTGAATTCATCGAAATTGCCCATCGGGTTCGTGAAGGGCTGCGATCCGGGCATGACTGAAATGACCACCGGTGATACTGCCTTTGTCGATGCCGGAAAAATCCCCATTTTTCCGGCAGTTTCGAACAGCCAGGGAGTTTGTAACCATTGTCCACGATAATGTTCATGTCATGAACCAAATCACTATAAATACGTCTTATACACCTCTTGTTTCGTGGCAGCGATTGATGGCAGGTAGCGCAGGGCCAGTCACCGTCATGGTGATTATCCTGATCGTGATCTGGTATATCGCCGTGATTTTCATGAACACACCCTGGCAGATCGACAAGTTCAAACGAGCCCATCAACAATGGACCACATGGGAACTAGTACAAGGGACCATGCAGCAGCGCCGACCAGTGATACCGGCTCCGCATCAGGTGCTGGTGGAATTGTATAAAACAGTAGTGCAGAAAAATGTGACTTCCCGGCGCAGCTTGGTCTATCACTCCGCGGTCACGCTGTCCTCGACTCTGTTGGGATTTTTAACCGGGGGACTGTTGGGTATTTTTTTGGCAGTAGGAATCGTCCATGTAAAATCACTGGACAAGAGTCTGATGCCTTGGATTATTGCCTCACAAACCATACCCATTCTGGCTATCGCCCCGATGGTTATTGTCGTGCTGGGGGCCATCGGCCTCAAGGGTTTGATTCCAAAATCAATTATTTCGATGTACTTGTGTTTTTTTCCGGTTGCCATCAGCATGGTTAAAGGTCTGCGGTCTCCGGACCCTTTGCAACTGGACTTGATGCGCACCTTCAGTGCCAGCAAAAGCCAGGTGTTCTTCAAGCTGCGCTGGCAGTCAGCCTTGCCTTATCTTTTTACCAGTTTGAAAGTGTCGGTTGCTATCAGCTTGGTGGGTGCGATTGTGGCCGAGTTGCCAACCGGCGCACAGGCAGGTCTCGGCTCCCGATTATTGGCTGGCTCCTACTACGGGCAGACCGTACAAATCTGGGCGGCATTGGTGGCGGCATCGGTACTGGCTGCTGGACTGGTTAGCTTGATTGGCGTGGTTGAACGAGTGGTTTTTAAACGGATGGGGGCGCACTAGGAGGCTGTCCGAGAACAGAGAACCTACTGCGGAAAAGCTGTCTTTGGCTAGATTTCCCCCTGATTCTCGTTACATACCCTTTGTCGTCGCTCATTTAATGGGTATTCGCCTCAAATCATGAAAAAATCAGCCTCAAAGCAGCTTTCCCTCGCTACGACCGCCATGGATGGCGCAAGTACCGGTTTTGCAGGAGCAACAAACCGGTCGGCTCCTGTTCTCGGACAGCCTCCCAGAATGTTTCTGGGGCTGGGCCGTGGTCTGTTGCTGCTGGGTATGGTGCTGGTTGCTGCTGGTTACAGTCTGGTCTATTTACATCAACACCCTGGTGCAGTCGCTATCGGCTTCTGGTTGTCCGTTCTGCTGTTTTGGGCCATGACCTGGATTGGTATCAACGCCGTGGCTGAGTTTGAGACGCTGCACAAAAACCTGCAGCGCTTGATTGATGTTCTGGTGCCCTTGTGCTTCGGGATGTGGATTCTGTACCTGTGGGAAGTGATTACAGTGGGTTTTGGTGTGCCTAAAGTATTGCTGCCGGCGCCAAGCGATATTGCCCTCAGACTGGTTAGTTCGCTGGATATTCTGCGTAAGGATTTTTACCAGACTTTTGCTAAAGCTGTTCTGAGTGGTTATATCATGGGATGTGGGGCAGGTTTTTTGACGGCAATTTTGGCCGATCGCTTCGATTTTTTGCGTCGCGGGCTATTGCCATTGGGCAATCTGGTCAGTGCCCTGCCGATCATCGGCGTGGCACCAATTATGGTGATGTGGTTTGGTTTTGACTGGCAGTCCAAGGCTGCAGTGGTCGTGATCATGACCTTCTTTCCGATGCTGATCAACACGGTAACCGGCCTTAATGCTGTAGCAACGATGGAACGTGATTTGATGTATTCCTATGGTGCGTCCTATAATCAGACCTTATTGAAGTTGCGCTTGCCAACGGCATTGCCATTTTTGTTTGATGCTTTGAAAATCAATTCTACATTGGCCATGATCGGTGCCATTGTGGCGGAGTTTTTTGGTACCCCGATAGTCGGTATGGGCTTTCGGATCTCTACCGAGGTAGGTCGGATGAATATCGACATGGTTTGGGCGGAAATTGTGGTTGCAGCCTTGGCCGGATCAGCGTTTTATGGCATTACGGCTTTATTAGAGCGGTATTTCACCTTCTGGCATCCAGCACAACGGCATTGAAGGGGGTAGCAGCAGTAAGTGAGTAAACCGGGCTGAAACGGGCTTAGCCCCGAATCAGGTAAACACTATAGAGGAGAACAAAGATGAAACGATTGACAGTGTTGGCAGTAGCAGCGGCGATGGGTATTGCAGCTGGTACCGCACAGGCCGCTGACAAGGTTACGTTACAACTGAAGTGGGTCACCCAGGCGCAGTTTGCCGGCTATTATGTCGCCAAGGACAAAGGGTTTTACAAGGCTGAAAACCTGGATGTCACGATTAATCCAGGTGGCCCGGATGTAGCCCCTGCCCAGGTGATCGCCGGTGGTGGAGCCGATGTGGTTATCGACTGGATGCCGTCCGCCCTGGCATCACGCGAAAAAGGGGTACCGCTGGTCAATATCGCTCAGCCGTTTAAACGCTCTGGCATGATGTTGACCTGCCGCAAGGAAACCGGCATCAGAAAACCGGAAGATCTACGCGGCAGAACCCTGGGTGTGTGGTTTTTCGGTAACGAGTATCCCTTTCTGAGCTGGATGGCCAAGCTCGGGATCCCGACCGATGGCAGCGCCAATGGAGTGAAGGTACTGAAACAGGGGTTTAATGTGGATCCACTGTTGCAAAAACAGGCTGACTGTATTTCCACCATGACCTATAACGAATACTGGCAGATCATCGAAGCCGGTATTCCCGCCAGCGACCTGGTGGTGTTCAAGTACGAAGATCAAGGTGTAGCCACATTGGAAGATGGCCTTTACGTGTTAGAGAAAAATCTCAAGAATCCAGCATTCGTTGACAAGATGGTACGCTTCGTGCGGGCCAGCATGAAAGGCTGGGCCTGGGCACGCAAACACCCCAAGGAAGCGGCCATGGTGGTATTGGAAAATGATGCATCAGGCGCACAGACCAAAGAGCACCAGATCCGCATGATGGGCGAAATCAACAAACTCACCGCGGGTTCGAACGGTGCATTGGATGTGGCAGATTATAACCGTACCGTGAAAACCCTGATGTCAGGGGGTTCTACACCGGTGATTACCAAGGAACCCACGGGTGCGTGGACACATATGATTACCGACAAGGCATTGAAATAGTCGACTGCTTCGGCCGGGGCGAGTACGCTCCGGCCTTTTTTTCGGTTGGCCAATAACCGTGTTATGATAGTGGAACATGAGGGGAGTTATTAGGAGGCTGTCCGAGAACAGGAGCCGTAGCGAGGGAAAGCTGCTTTGAGGTAGATTTTCTCATGATTTGAGGCGAATACTGGTTGTATTTAACGAGAATCAGGGGGAAATCTAGCCAAAGACAGCTTTTACGCAGTAGGTTCTCTGTTCTCGGACAGCCTCCTAGGCTACCATAGAGCGTCGCCAGTCCCTTCGGATAGCTTCCCGGGCACGGGAAGAATCACGTTAACAGCAGAGGTGAACGAATGTTGCTTCATATCAAAGGTGGTACTGTGGTGACCGCAGATGCTATGACCCGGGCAGATGTGCTGGTTGATGATGGCAGGATTGTTGCGGTGGGCGAGGGACTGGAGGTGCCTGCCGGTGCGGAGCAGGTTGATGCCGGTGGCTGTTATGTAATGCCGGGTGGGATTGATCCACACACCCACATGGAACTTCCGTTCATGGGTACGGTAGCATCGGAAGATTTTTTTTCCGGCACCACTGCAGCCATGTGTGGTGGTACGACCATGATTATCGACTTCGTGATCCCAAGCCCGCAACAGGATTTGATGGAAGCCTATCATACCTGGCGTGGCTGGTCAGAAAAGTCGGCCAGTGATTACTCGTTCCATGTTGCAGTGACCTGGTGGGACGACAGTGTCGCCGAGGCCATGGGCACCCTGACACGCGACTATGGAGTCAACAGTTTTAAACATTTTATGGCCTACAAGGGTGCCATTATGGCCGATGATGAAATCCTTGTGAACAGCTTTACCCGGGCTCGGGAACTGGGAGCGATCTGTACCGTACATGCCGAAAATGGCGAATTGGTATTTCGCCTGCAACAGGAAATGTTGGCTAAGGGCATTACCGGGCCTGAAGGTCATCCTTTATCGCGACCTCCGGAAGTGGAAGGTGAGGCGGCTAATCGGGCGATTCGCATCGCCCAGGTGCTCGATACCCCGGTCTACCTGGTGCACACTTCCTGCAAAGAGTCCCTGGAAGCGATCACACGAGCCAGAAATGAAGGCCAGCGAGTGTTTGGCGAGTGTTTACCCGGACATCTGGTGGTGGATGACAGCGTCTATCGGAATCCGGACTGGAGTTTCGCCGGGGCCCATGTCATGAGCCCACCGTTTCGACCCAAAGAGCACCAAGAGGCGCTCTGGCATGGGCTGCAGTCCGGGGTCTTGCAAACCACGGCAACAGATCATTGTTGTTTTTGTGACGACCAGAAACGTATGGGGGTTGATGATTTCACCAAGATTCCCAATGGCTGTAGCGGGGTCGAGGATCGCATGCATGTGCTCTGGCATCACGGTGTCAATACCGGCCGTTTGACCCCGAGTGAGTTCGTCGCCATCACCTCTACTAATGCTGCCAAGATTTTCAATATTTATCCACGTAAAGGTGCAGTTACGGTGGGCGCCGATGCTGATCTGGTGGTCTGGGACCCGAGCAAGGAACGGACAATTTCCAAAGCAACCCATCACCAGAATATTGATTTCAATATCTTCGAGGGCATGACCGTACGTGGAGTTAATGTGACCACGATTTCCCAGGGTAAAGTGACCTACCAGGATGGAGATGTGCGTGTTGTCCGTGGTAGTGGTCGTTATATTAATCGCCCGGTTTATGCTCCGTTTTATGGCGCCATGCAGAAACGACGGAAGATGCGGGAACCTGTAGCGGTCGATCGATCGAAGTAGTTGTCGCTAGATCTACTTTTCTCACATGGCACTGTAGCCTGGCCCGCCACCACCCTCGGGAGTCGTCCAGTGAATATTGCCGGTTGGGTCCTTGATGTCACAGGTCTTGCAGTGAATGCAGTTCTGGGCGTTGATTTGTAGAGCAGGCTTGCCGTTTTCCTGGATGATTTCGTATACGCCAGCAGGGCAATAGCGTTGCTCGGGTGAGGCATAGCGTTTGAAATTAACCGTGATAGCTTTGCCTGGATCGCGCAGTTGCAGATGACAGGGCTGGTTTTCTTCGTGAAAGGTGTTGGATAGATATACCGAGGACAGGCGGTCGAAACTGATCTTACCATCCGCTTTCGGATAGTTAATCGGCAGACAGTTCCTGGCCTCCTTAAGTTGCTTATGATCGGCGTGGTTACGCAGCGTCCATGGAGCCTTGCCGCGAAAGACATAGGCTTCGAGTGCGGCATTGGTCAGACCGGCAAGCAGACCGCGATGAAATCCGGGGCGAATATTGCGTACCTCTTTGAGTTCGCTCCAAATGTGGCTTTGTTGCAGGGTGCTGGAGTAGCTTTCCAGGCTGGCAGCCTGGTCTTGTTGCAGGGCGGTAAATGCCGCTTCAGCTGCCAGCATGCCCGACTTTATTGCGGTATGGGTGCCCTTGATCCGGGCGACATTGAGAAAACCGGCGGCATCACCGATCAGAACCCCTCCGGGGAAAACCAGTTGCGGAATGGATTGGAATCCCCCTTCAACCAGGCAGCGGGCACCATAAGCGATACGTCGTCCCCCGTTGAGCATCGGCTTGATAGTCGGGTGATGTTTGAAGCGCTGAAATTCCTCAAATGGGCTTAGATAAGGGTTCTGGTAGTCGAGGCCGACAACAAAGCCGACTGCAACCTGGTTATCATCCAGGTGATAAACGAAAGAGCCGCCATAGGTTTTTCGATCCAGCGGCCAGCCAATGGTGTGTAGTACCGTACCGGTCTGGCAGTGTTCAGGATTGACTTCCCATAATTCCTTGATCCCCAGGCCGTACGTTTGCGGATCGCAGCTTTTACGTAACTGATAATGTTGTTCCAGTTCGCCGGTTAATGAACCTCGGCAGCCTTCAGCGAAGAGCGTATAGCGAGCCTGCAGTTCCACGCCAGGCTGGTAGTTGTTGCCCTGTGAACCCTGTTTGGTAATGCCCATGTCGCCCGTTGCTACGCCGACAACGGTATCTTGTTCATCGAAAAGAATCTCTGCAGCGGCAAATCCTGGAAACAGGTCAGCTCCGGCCGCTTCGGCCTGTTCACCAAGCCAGCGACACAACTTGCCCAGGCTGATAATATAATTGCCCTCGTTGCACATTGACGGCGGAGTGGGTAATTTGAAGGCACGTTTTTTACTTAAATAAACGAAACGGTCATTGTCCACTGCTGTGGTTATCGGAGCCCCGTCTTGTTGCCAGTTGGGCAGCAGTTCATTCAGCGTAATCGGGTCCAGCACCGCGCCGGACAAAATGTGCGCACCGATCTCAGCACCTTTTTCCAGCACACAGATGCTGTAATCGGTATCGTGCTCTGCGCAGAGTTGGCGGAAGCGGATTGCTGCGGCCAATCCGGATGGGCCCGCGCCGACTACAGTAACATCATAGGGCATAGATTCACGCTGTACAGGGGGGGGGAAATCTGTCATGAACGCGATCCTCGATCACTGGTTCAATAGGGGGTGTTTGTTATGTTCAGTATAGCTTTGCAGTGCTTGTTCAGATAGAAAAAAATATCAAATCTTGGAAAATCGATCACTGTGTCGGTTGTCAGAAGGGCCTGGGTCTGGAGTTTGTATTTACATACTGCATGGCTTGGGATACATTATCCACATAGAAAAGTGCTTATTATTACCAGATTGCTCCTATTGAAGCATCTGGTGTGGTTTTCGACCATGAATCAGTCCAGCCTGGTATGTTTTCGACGGTATTCGTTTTGGGGAGGCATTTACAATGATGAAAGTACTTCGGTCGCTATTCACCTGGGCCATAGTGTTGGTTGTTTTACCTATCGGTAATGGATCGGCCTGGGCACAGATTACCGGGCTTTCCGGGAATATGCCAGGGCCGGCTGTCGTACCGGCTGCGCAGCCTACCCTCGGTGGTTCGGGTCCCGGCCTGCAGCTGGGTGCCCCGACCCATATTCAGGCCGCACCGGGAGGCAACAGTGGTGTTCTGCATCCAGTCGGCCCAAGCCTGAAGCAGCCCATGCAGCAGCCGACAATAGCCGGTGCCTGCAATCGGTCACTCGATCCCTGGGCCTGTTCGGGGCCAACGATCGGGCAGTTTTCCGCCTCGCCAACTTCACTTGCCGCCGGCAATCAGGTTGCGTTTCAATTGCGCTTGTCCAATTGGCAACAGGCAAAATTGTATCTATTTAATCCACAGAACAGGCGCCTGGTGAAGAAGATTTGGGAAAAAACCGTCCGTAATGGTGCCGGTAGTCGTATTGTTGATATCTTCCCCAGGCCCACCCACAAACCGGGTTCATCAACCACCTACCGTTTGCTGGTGACTAACCCGCATAACCAGTCCCTGCCACTGCACCGGGATACAACG
>DRJH01000140.1 GCA_011052285.1 Gammaproteobacteria bacterium | reverse complement strand
GTGTAACCGTAACCTTAAGTGGGGACGAAACGGCCACCACCACTACCGATGGCAGTGGCAACTACAGTTTCACGGGCCTGGCCAATGGCGCCTATACTGTGACACCCTCTCTGGCCGGGTATTCTTTCAGTCCCACTAATTTTGCAGTCACCCTCAGTGGAGCCGATTCCACGGGCAATGATTTTGTTAGTACATTTACCATTTCAAGTATTTCAGGCACTGTAGCCGGGACCGAAATCATTGCAGTGAATGACAGCGGAGAGGTTGTCGCCAGTGACAACACCGCCGGGAGAACACCGAACGCTAGTGGAAGCTATCCTTTCACCCTGACCAGCATCCCCATGAGCGTGAATATCCAGGTCTATCTGATCACTGGCAGCGGGGTCTACCCGATGTATTTTGACAGTAATAGTGATGGCATACCGGACACCAATGTCTTTTCATCATCCGCAGTCGTAGAGATCGACCTTGGGTTTGTGGACACCGCTGTGGCAGGGCAAAGCGGCAGGGCCATTCCGGATAATAATCCGTCGGATATCGTGGGGGTCAGCGCACAGGTTGAGAATACCGCTGTTCCGGCCACTGCATCACTCGTTGGCACCTGGGGATTTGGCCGACTGAAACACCGCAACAATGGAACCTGGGCCGCCCGTTCTGGAAAATTTACCTACAATGCAGATGGCACAGGGTCAAGAACTTGGCAGGAAAGCGACAATGGTAACCTCACTTCCGGCGCCGACACATGGACCTGGACCGCGATCACCAACCCCAACGGCAGCATTACCGTTACACGAACGTTTACTACCGGCACCATCAAAACAAGCGGGATCGTCATCTCGGACGATGGCATGGTGATGATCCGGGACGGTACAAACATACTCGACAAACAACGATTCAGAGTCGCCGTGCGGATGAATACTGCCCAGACTTATACAAATGCTGACCTTAGTAAGAACTACTATCTGAATGGCTATGATGCCGGTTGGGACACAGACCTTTTTTACAATGAGGCGGGAGCGGGCACGTTAACCTCAAACGCCGCTGGTAATTTCACCATGACTATCACCAGCAACCGAAATGGATCTATTAGTGAATCAAGTACTTCTACTGGAAATTCCACTATCACAGACGGTTCCATGCTGACGGGAAGCGACGGCAAGCTCATTGTGGAGGCGGCAAGTAGAGCCGTGCGAGACTGGGATATTATCTTCTTTATGAAAAAGGCCGACCGAACCTACACCACCGCCGATCTGACAGGCACCTGGGCTTTTATGAGCTTTCAGGATAACAACGGCACGAGCTATGCTGCCGCTTTCGGCACATTAGTCTGCGATACCAGCGGGAACTGCACGGTTGCCGAGAAACGCCAAACAGATGGCATCCTCACTATCCAAAATAGTGGTCCGTATACCTATGCGGTCCAGGCAGATGGAAGCTTTGGTGCATCTATCGGCACAAGTACACCTGCTTATGCAGGCGCCATCGGTAATAATGGCAATGTCATGGTAATCAATCCGAGCTTTGAGGACTCGACTATAAGAAAAACTGTCATCGGTGTACGCTGTAGTACATGTGCTGGGCTGGAGAATGGGGGACCCTGGTTGACCCAGCTTACGAACGACTCGGCTGCTGACAGTGCCCCGGACTGGAACGCCGATGGCACCCGGATCGTATTCAAGTCCGACCGATTGGGGAACAGTGATATCTGGATTATGGACGCGGATGGAGACAGCCAAACCCAACTCACTACTACTCCGGAAAATGAAGGGCACCCTCACTTTAGTTCGGATGGTTCCCAAATTGTATTTTGGTCAGAAAGAACGGGGAACAGGGAAGTGTGGACCATGAAGAGCGATGGCTCTAAACAGACGCAGATCACCAATAACACAGCCGATGATGGGGGCGGTGCCTGGAACCCGGACGGTACGCAAATCGTATTTCGCTCAGACCGGGCAGGTAACAATGATGTCTGGCTTATGAATGCAGATGGGACCAATCTAACACAACTGACGACTAACACAGCAAGTGATGGCGCCCCCCAATTCAGCCCGGATGGCACGCAGATCGTATTCTCGTCAGATCGCACAGGAAACGGCGATATCTGGATTATGAATGCGGATGGTAGCAATCCAATACAGCTTACGACCAATTCGGCAAGCGATAGGCGCCCCCACTTTAGCTACGATGGTACACAGATCGTATTTCACTCTAACCGGTCAAGAAATAACGATGTTTGGGTGATGAATAGTGATGGTACTGCCAAAACACGAATTACGACTCTTTCCGCGAACGATAATAGCGGTGACTTCAGCCCGGATGGAAAGCAAATAGTGTTCCAGTCAGACAGATCAGGGAATCAGGAAATCTGGACCTATACGCTTCCATAAAAATTTGGAACCGCATAACAAACCAAGTGAGGGACGGCAAAGTATAACCGTTGGCCCAAAATTTTCTTATAAACGCAGAGGGCGCAGAGAAGCAATATTGAATTTCTCTGCGTCTCCGCGCCTTGGCGTTCTTTGCGTTTAAATCTGGATCTAAAAAAGTGGGACAGATGCCGCCTTTTTATAACTGAAAAAAATGTTCCCGGTAATGAATCAATTCATTGATGGAATCGCGGGTATCATCCAGCGCCAAGTGACTAGAGTTTTTGACAAAGCCCTTGCAGGCCTCGGGCTTCCAGCGTTTGGCCAGTTCCTTGATCGAGCTGACATCCAGATTCCGGTAATGGAAAAAGGCTTCCAGCTTTGGCATGCAGCGGGCGAGAAAGCGCCGATCCTGGCAGATACTGTTACCACACATGGGCGAGGCACCCTTTGGCACATATTGTTGGAGGAACTCAATCGTCTGACGTTGGGCCTCGGCTTCATTTATCGTGCTTTGGTGCACCCGTTCAACCAGGCCCGAGCCGCCATGCTGTTGGGTATTCCAGTCATCCATGGCCGCCATCACCTCATCCGGCTGGTGAATAGCCAGCATCGGCCCTTCGGCC
>DRJH01000139.1 GCA_011052285.1 Gammaproteobacteria bacterium | reverse complement strand
TTATTCGCAGCAGGTTCTCTATTCTCGGACAGCCTGCTGAGCCTGTCTTACTCTAGTAAAGCGGTTCTTTTCAGCACTTTTCGCATATCTTGATGCAATATACCGGCCTCGAGGTATTGTGGGCCTTGGGCGATGAAGCCATGGCTTTGGTAGAATGCCAGTGCGTGGATTTGCGATGATAGCCCGACTTGTGTAAGCCCCTTATGGCGAGCACGGGTGATGAGAAATTCCAGCACGGCACTGCCAATATGTTGGCCGCGCCAGGCCTTGAGTACAGCCATTCTGCCGATATGTCCGTCCGGGAGCAGGCGGCCTGTGGCCACAACGCTGCCGTTTAGATCTGCCAGGGCATGTTCACAATCGGCATCCCGATGATCCCACTCGAGTTCCTCTGGGACCTGTTGTTCCATAATAAAGACCTGCCTGCGAACGTTGCGAATTACCCCTGCATCACCAGGCCAGTTCGCCAGCCTGATGGTTATGGATTCGTCGTCATGGGTGTTTTGGGGCAGCATCAGATGAGATTATTGTTTCAATTTTGTGGGTGTGGACTCGAGCTTGCATAAGCTACTCCAGTTGTCGGTACCTACCTACTGCTCCTGCTAGCCAAGGATTTAGTAATGATTTCCTCGCTCGTAAGTCACTGCGGGCCTTATGTCGCTTCGGAATCATTACCAAACCAGACCTTTTTTTCGGTTAACGGGAGTCGCTGAACCTGTATTGTAAGACTTGCCCCTGACTGTCAGCAAGGGTACATTGCCTCCCGTTATGAAAGAACCGAATTATTTCAAAGCACCTGGCTTGCTGTATTCATAGAGGGCAATCATGCTACCCGTTACCGATCATCATAGACCGTTTGCCGCATGCTGAAACTGTGGCGTGAGCAGCGCAGTCTGTTCCTGGCTACCTTGTTGGCAAGTTGCCTGATTTCAATCTGGCGATTGTATATGGACGATGTGATCAATAATGATGGCATCGAGTACCTGAGAGCTGCCAACGCCTTTTCCCAGGGTTTGTGGCAGGCTGGATTTGAGATCTATCGTTGGCCCCTGTATCCGGGGCTGATTGCATTAATTAGTGTCCTTGGGGACCTGGGGCTGGAAACCGCCGCACATCTTCTGAATATTTTGCTGTGGAGCTGGGCGGTGCTGGCATTTCTGGCCCTTGTATTGGCGGTGGGCGGTGACCGGCTGACCCTGATCATGGCTGCAATCATGCTGTTGCTGTATCCAGGCTTCAATGCGACCCGGGCCTTTATCATCCGTGATCCGGGGTATATTGCTGCGTATTTAATGGCATTGTTGGCGCTGTTTGAGTACTGGAAAAATTCGCGTCGTGCCACTTTGCTGCGCTGGGCCGCCTGGACGCTGTTATCCACTTTATTCAGGGTGGAGGGCGCTGTTTTTCTGGTATTGACGCCTTTTTTTATCCTTTGGTGGAAGCTGCAGTCTCGACCATCCCGATGGTGGGTGGTATTGATCGTATTGGGAATAGCGCTTGTCTTTGCAGCAGCGATGGGTTGGTGGTTGTACATTCCGACACCGGGTTACCCAAAACTGGATATTCTGCAGCAGCCATTGGCTGCCATCAGCAGCGCCTGGTTGCAAATTGCCGAGGATCTATCCGACAAACTGCTGATTTTAAAAGCGGATATATTGGGAGTGTATTCGGCAAAATATGGTAGTTCTGTGCTGCTTTTTGCAATATTGTTAATTTTATTTGCTAAAACGGTAGCGAAAATCGGTTTTATCCATGCACTGATTATCGGTTATGCGGTCAAGCGGCACTGGTGGTTTCCGCGCCAGGATTTACGTCAGCCCTGGCTTTGTTATGTATTGATCAACCTGTTGATACTCACTACGTTTGTCGTGGTCAAGCTGTTTTTGGCGCAGCGGTACTCATTGGCTCTGGCCCTGTCATTTCTATTGTTACTGCCATTTGCACTGGCCAGGCTGTTTCGCCTGTGGCGCAGCGGTAGAAAAAATGCGCTGGCATCGGGAAAAAAGCTAGCTTGGTTTGTACCGACACTTTTCGTGTTGTTGATACTGATCGGGGTGAGGAACCTGGCCGGTTTTACCTCCAAGTCTAATATAAAACAGGCGGGCCTGTGGTTGCAGACACACTCCACAGCCTATGACCATGTATTGAGCAATAATAAAATCTTCAATTATTACACGGGCAAGCCCGGCACCCTGCTCTCTTTGGATACCAATTGGCAGCAATTTATCACCCGTATTCTCAGTAGTGAATGGCAGCAGTATGAATATATCGTTGTTCGTCTTACACGTGAACAGCGCTATCGCCTACCCCGTCTGCAGCGCTTGTTGCAACGTGAGCCGATTAAGCTATTCCCCGGGCGTCACGACAGTCTGGTGGCAATTTTTCGAACCTCCGGTCGCTGAGTCCGCATACTCAGGTTTTGAGTAAATTAAGTGTGCCGTTGGCAGTGGTACCATCGGTAAAGACGATGCTGTAAGCAATATTCACTGCCCCCGAGGTCACGGTGCCGGAGTAGTGAACCGAGTCGATGCCGGCCACCGGTACACTGGTCATGGTGCCGCTGATATCGCCATCGGCGGTCAAGGTCATGGAAACAATACCCAGTGCCGTATGTGCCACACCCTGTGCCACATCTCCAGGGTAGGTGGCAATCAAGATGATCGGAGCCGGATCACCCCTTCCGAATACCGAGCCATTCAAGTCAAGCGTCAGGGTTACGGTTTCGGCGCCGGGAATGTCAGTGACATCGAGGCTGACTGTGCCTGTGGTAGAAAATGATACGTTGGTCCAGTTGCCGGCCCAGGGACCATCGGCTGCCGCGACCGTTGTGGCAATATTCCGGGAGTTGCTGTCGGCACCGCTGGAGCTTCCGCCACCACCACAGCCCCCGAGCAGAAAAATTACTACAATGGGTATGAATATTTTTTTCATTGTCGACTCCTATTCTCGGACAGCCTCCTAGTGTGACCAGAAAATTCCGGCTGGGGTGAGTAAGTAGCATAACCCGGGATAAAAAGCAAAGCCGCCATGACAGGACCTCCCGTCACCCCGGCAAAACGGGCAACACCATGGCTGGTGAAAGTGGCGACCAATGCTTTTTCCGGGAGGCCTACGGTCGGGAGCCGCTGACTACTCCCCAGGTATCCGGTATGTGTTGCCATCGATTCCAAAATAGCTTCCATCCTGATAAAAACAGTCATTCTTAGATTCAAGCAACCGTTGCAGCATGACCGGCAGGGGCCGTTGTTCCGCCCTGAGGCGCTCGGCAAAGTCCGTCGCACCATAGGCATCCATCAATTCGAAGGGGCCCTGCTGCCAGTTAAAACCCCAGCGCATGGCTCGATCAATATTGACAATGTCATCGGCAATTTCAGGCAGCAGATTGGCGGCATAGCATAGGGTCGCGCTCATCACAGTCCAGGCCAGGCGTCCACCACTATCTGTAGCTCGCAGCAGGCTGGAAAGCGCCTGTTGTTCCTCGGGCAGCTGCACCTCACGCATGGCCCGCCAGCTATCCTGGTCTGGATTGTAGACTTCCATGGAT
>DRJH01000138.1 GCA_011052285.1 Gammaproteobacteria bacterium | reverse complement strand
TTCATTGACCAAAGACCATTTATTCGCAGTAGGTTCTCTATTCTCGGACGGCCTCCTAGGGTGACACCCTTTTTATCTTGTGTAGGCAGTGGGTATTTGTGGCACCAGAGCTAACTGCCCTTTAAAAATGCCACCTAAAAAGCTTGACCTATGCCTAACGTACAGGTTGTAAAATCCGTAGAAGCAATGATTATTTATTGTGTTGATAGCATCTATGGAGGCAATGAAATGTTATATAAAGATCAGAAATTTGAGTCTTTTCAGGGTGTTGTGTTGTCCGGAGCTGATCACTCAATGGCAAGAGATAATTTCTCCAAAATCGGTGCCGAAATTATCTCAAAGATTCTCGCCGAGTATCGGGGTAAGATAGCAGTTAGACTTTGGGATGGCTCATTTGCTTATGGTGCATTCGACGCACCATGTACCATTATTTTCAAAGAGCCCGGCGCATTGCGCGAACTGGTTGTGCATCGTGATTTACTGCGGATTGCAGAATCCTATCTGGCTGGTGCAATCAAGATAGAGGGCGATCTGGAGTCTTTGTTCGGGCTCAAAGAACACCTGGACGATCTGTATTTATCCTTTAGGACGCGCCTACGGCTGTTCTATCAGGCTTTGCTCCTACCTGGTTTGTCAGCACACACTTCCATCCGAAGCTGGCGTGCACACTGGGCCGTGCGGCACAACTCTCAGGCCAGTATCGCGCATCACTACGACGTCAGTAATGCATTTTATCGGCTTTGGCTCGATCCAGAAATGGTGTATTCCTGTGCCTATTTTTCTGAATCCAAACAATCCCTGGCGCAGGCACAGCGGGACAAATTGGATTATTTGTGCCGCAAGCTGCGGCTGGAGCCGGGACAGACGCTGCTGGATGTCGGTTGTGGCTGGGGCGCTTTGGCGCTGTGGGCTGCATGCCACTATGGGGTCAAGGTACATGGTATTACGCTCAGTCAGGAACAGCAGAGACTTGCACAGCAGCGGGCGCGTTTAGCCGGTTTGGAAGACCAGGTTCGTATCGAACTGCTCAATTACCGTGATCTGCCGCAAGGCGCACAATACGACCGCGTGGTCAGTGTCGGTATGTTTGAGCATGTCGGGGTAAAGAATTTCCCGACCTATTTTGGTACCATCAAGCGGGTGCTCAAGCCAGATGGCTTGTTTCTCAACCATGGCATCACTAGCGAAAGTGGCTGGAAACGTACGCCACTGACCCGTTTTATGAATCGTTACATCTTCCCCGATGGTGAATTGACACGTATCAGCGACGTTACCGACGCCATGGAACGGGCCGGGTTCGAGCCCCTGGACGTCGAAAGCCTGCGTCGGCATTACGTGCTGACATTGCGTCACTGGGTCGCTACGCTGGAGGAGCGGCGCGATGAGGCAATACGTCATTCCAGCGAGGTGACCTACCGCTTGTGGCGCTTGTATATGGCAGGTAGTGCCTTCTATTTTGATGAGGGCAGCATTGGTGTGCATCAGGTGCTGGCTGGCCACCTGTACGGGTGCCAGCCTCTACCCTTACGGCGCGACGATCTATATAAAACATGATGGCGAATCCGCACTATAGCAGGAGATACGGTAAGTGTAGCCGCATCCACCGCAGTATCGTTTTCGGCTGGCTTGGGGTAGATGCCGGCGAGTATTCTATTTCATCAACGGAAAATTAAAGGGGGTGTACCATGAAAACCGGTATTTCACTGACGGCTGTTGGTCACGCGACCAGTCTGTTTCTGGCGGTTGCATTTATCCTCTGTGTATTGTGGGGTTTATTGTTGCCGGAGTATGTGATGTATCCCTCCTGGAGAATCCTATTGCCGGGTTTTGAGTGGCTGAGCTGGCGGAGCTTCATTCTGGGGCTAGTTGAATCATGGAGTTACGGCTGGTATTTTGCGCTGATTTGGGTGCCGATCTATAACTTCTTTGCCGGTCATACCAAGACCGTAAGCTAGGAGGCTGTCTTCGGATTGCTCCTAAAGCTCGCTTCAATGTTGCCGACATACTATTTGCGGTGCTTTTATGCGATCGTATACGATGTCAACTTGCTTGCTGGGGGCGAGAAGTGCTGAAGATAATCCGTTCAACCTGTTTTTTATATGGAACAATACTGATTCAGATCTTGCTGTCAGCAGGGCCTGTTTCGGCGGGTGTCTATGACGGTGTACAGGCACTGCGACAGCAACAATTTGTTAAGGCTAGAGATTATTTTATCAATGCTGCACAATCAGGTGATTCCCTGGCCGAAGTCTATCTAGGCGATATGTACATGCAGGGTCGTGGTGTGCTGCAGGATTACCAAGCTGCTGTAGATTGGTATGCGCGGGCTGTGGAGCAAGGTAGTTTATTGGCAGCCATGCGTCTAGCAGATCGCTATCGGAAGGGACAAGGTGTTGAACAAAACCTAAAAAAATCAACCAAGCTGTACCGGAAGGCAGCGGATGGTGGCTTGGTAGAAGGTCAGATGGCGTATGCTGAAGCATTGGATCAGGGGCGCGGTGTCACCAAGAATGGTAAGGTAGCGGCGGAGTGGTATCGCAAAGCAGCATTTCAGAAAAATACCGAAGCGCAGTATCGTATTGCGAAAAAATTTTTTGCGGGTAATGAAGGTTTACCCAAAGATCTGAAGTTGGCATTTCGCTGGATGGTGACTGCTGCCAAAGGTGGACACAGTCGGGCGGCCTATGATGTTTCCACCATGTATCTGGACGGGATAGGAACAGATAGAGACCCTTATCAGGGTTTGCGCTGGTTACAATATGCCGCCAAGGCTGGTGACCGTGATGCCGAGTTCAATCTTGCCGTTTTATATCAACGAGGCAAAGGAATAAAAAAGAATGTTAGCAAAGCGCTGTATTGGTATCGCAAGTCAGCACAGCAGGAGGATACGGAAGCCCAATATGACCTGGGAATGATGTATCTGCAAGGTCGTGGTGTGGTTCCTGATGCGAAGGTTGCTGTGCAGTGGTTACAAAAATCAGCCGGGCTAAATTATGCTCCGGCACAATATGTACTTGCGACGCTATTTGAGCAGGGGCGTGGGGTAAAAAAAGACATTGTTCGCGCGGCTCAATGGTATCGCAAGTCGGCTACAGGAGGGTCGGTCAAAGCTCAATTGAAGATGGCGGTGTTTGCGGCGTTGGGTAAAGGTATGGCCAAAAATCTCACTCAATCATTGGACTGGTACAAAAAAGCCGGTGAATCGGGAAGTAGCGAGGGGCAATATGCGGCCGGGCTGATTTATTTGCGAGGGATCGGTACGCCAAAAAATAATTTGGCTGCCCTGTCCTGGTTTGTCAAGGCAGCCAAGAAAGAGGTGGCCGCGGCCCAGTATCAGGTTGCTCAGTTGTACCTGCAAGGCCGTGGTTTGGTGAAAAATCCAATACGTGCCGCAGTCTGGGCTAAACGTGCCGCATTACAGGGTCACGCCCCGGCCCAGTTGTTGCTCTCCCGATTGTACCGTGATGGAGTGGGCGAGGAGCAAAACCGGAAACAAGCCGCTAACTGGTTAACCAAGTCGGCGGATTCCGGGTATGGGCCTGCACAATTGCGACTCGGTCTTAGTCTATTGCGTGAAGGAACATTACGGTATGACAAACGATCAGCACGCTCATGGTTACAAAAAGCCATGCAGAACAAGATCGCAAAGGCTGGATATTTTTTGGCTCTACTGGATTTAGGGGTAGATGCGACAACAGAACAACATCAAGCGGCATTGCAGTTGATGGAGGAGAGTGGTCAAATGGGCTATGGCGATGCCTATTATTATCTCGGGCGGCAAGCCAGTAAGTTAAAAACCACAATTCTCCAACGATCAGGCAAGAAGTGGTTTGCCTTGGCTGCGCAGAAATATCGGGCCGCTGCTGATCGTGATTCGCCGGACGCCATGGAGAAATTGGCGCGAATTTACGCCCAGGGGATGATCGGTAAAAAAGACCCAAAAAAGGCCGGTCGTTGGTACAAAAAGGCCATTAGTAGTTATCGCCTGCAGGCTGAACGTGGGGATACCGCAGCGCAGCGACAGTTGGGTTTGTTGCTGCAACAGGGCAAGGGTGTGCGTAAGGATCCGGTGAAAGCCTATATGTGGTTCAATCTTGCAGCGGCCAGAGGAGATGCACTCGCCTTTAAAGCGCGTGAAAAAATCCGGGCTTCTTTATCTCGAGAACAATTGGCCAAAGCGCAGTTGCAGTCCAGATCACTACTGGTTACTGCACAATAAGCAAATCAGCTTCTGGTGAGAACTGCTATTATTCTGTTGTATGATTGGGCATTCACCCGGATCTGGATAGTTGCTTTTTATGGAGCCTCTTGCAAAACTCCGGGCGGATGATCCGCAATGCCACTTTGAGTCCACTTGTGGGATGGGATGAACTATATGGTGGTTCCATGGAGCGAAATTTCAGCACGGATAATGGGCCGAAGTGGGGAAGCAGATCACAGCTCACGGGTTTTGCGAGAGGCTCCATGGGCTAATGTTTCAGGATAAGAGGGTATGAGGTTGAGTAAGGACAGGCAGGTAACACAGCATCACGAACAGGCGGTACAGGAAGCGAAGCCGGCTTTGCAGAAGCCGACGCTGTACATGGTGTTGTTGTTAAATGATGATTACACCCCCATGGAATTTGTCGTTGATGTCTTGCAGCAGGTCTTTTTCAAAGGCTATGATGAGGCGGTGCAGCTCATGTTGTCCGTGCACAACAGTGGGCAGGCCGTTTGCGGTGTTTATCCGCTGGAGATTGCAGAAATGAAAGTCAAGCAAGTGCAGGATCTGGCTGGCGAACAAAAGCATCCACTAAAATCCATACTGGAGCCCGAATAAGTGCTGTCACAGGATCTTGAACAAACGTTAAACCAGGCGATTCGTCTGGCACGGCAGGAGCGCCACGAATTTATCACCGTGGAGCATCTGTTGTTTGCGCTGTTGGATAATCCGGTGGCATTACGAATCCTGCACGCCTGTGGTGGAGATACGGCGTTGTTGCGGAATCGTTTGAATGACTTTCTTGGTCAGCACGTTCCGGTTTTGCCGCCGGATCAGAAGCAGGATACTCAGCCGGCAAATGGTTTTCAACGGGTACTGCAATATGCGATACAGCATGTACAGAACTCGGGTCGTCGGGAAGTCACCGGGGCCAATATTCTGGTGTCTATTTTTCGTGAGAAAGAATCCTTTGCGGTTTTTTTTCTCGAAGAACAAGATGTCAGTCGATTTGACATCGTTAACTTTCTAGCACATGGGGTTTCGAAAGTGGGGGCTGAAGGTGGTGAGTTACCCGCACCGTCGGATAACGAAGCAGAGGGTGAAGATTCGCGAACGTCGAAGCGCAAACCCACAGCCCTGGAAAGCTATTCGACCAACCTGATGGAACAGGCAGGTGCTGGCCGTATTGATCCTTTGATCGGTCGGGAACAAGAGCTGGAACGCACCCAGCAGATTCTCTGCAGGCGACGCAAAAACAATCCGCTATTTGTCGGTGAAGCGGGTGTTGGCAAGACCGCTATAGCCGAGGGTCTGGCACTGTACATTGAGGAAGGCAAGGTGCCGGAGCCATTGGCCGAAACGGTTATTTATGCCCTGGATATGGGGGCTTTACTGGCGGGAACCAAATACCGGGGTGATTTTGAACAGCGTCTTAAATCTCTATTGAGTGAGCTGCAGGAAAAGCCCCATGCGGTGCTGTTCATTGATGAGATTCACACCCTGATCGGTGCCGGAGCGATCTCCGGGGGGGCCATGGATGCTTCCAATCTGCTCAAGCCGCTATTGGCGTCTGGTGGCATTAAATGTATTGGTTCTACAACCTATAAGGAATATCGAAATATTTTTGAAAAGGATCGGGCGCTATCGCGAAGATTTCAGAAAATCGATGTTGAAGAGCCTGAAGTCGGTGAAACTGTGAAGATTTTGGAGGGTCTGCGCACACGTTTTGAGGATCACCATAATATTCGCTATACACGCCCGGCACTGCGTGCCGCGGTAGAGCTGGCAGATAAATATATCAGTGATCGGTTTCTTCCTGACAAGGCTATCGATGTCATCGATGAGGCGGGTGCGCATGCCCGACTCCATGCCAGTTCCGCGCAACAGCGCAAGGTCGGTGTTCGGGAAATCGAGCGTATCGTGGCGCGTATGGTGAGAATTCCGGAGCGAAATGTCTCAAACTCTGATATCAGTGCCCTCAAAAGCCTCGAAATCTCACTCAAACGTATGGTCTTTGGACAGGATGAAGCCATCATCGCACTCTCCTCTGCAATAAAGATGTCTCGTTCCGGACTGGGTAATCCGGACAAGCCGATCGCATCCTTGTTGTTTTCCGGGCCCACAGGTGTGGGTAAGACCGAGGTGAGCCGACAGTTGGCGTTTACCCTGGGTATTGAGTTGATCCGTTTTGATATGTCTGAATATATGGAACGGCACGCCGTATCGCGACTGATTGGTGCGCCACCAGGTTATGTTGGTTTCGATCAGGGAGGCTTGCTGACCGATGCTATTACCAAGCATCCCCATGCCGTGTTGCTGCTCGATGAAATCGAGAAGGCCCACCCGGACGTGTTTAATCTATTGTTGCAGGTAATGGATTATGGCAAATTGACCGATAATAATGGTCGTACTGCGGATTTTCGCAATATCATCCTGATTATGACGTCCAATGCTGGCGCTGCTGAGATCTCTCGCAGTTCGGTCGGCTTTATAGAGCAAGACCACAGTCATGACGACAGTGAAGCGATCCGCAAGGCATTTACCCCGGAATTTCGTAATCGTCTGGATGCGGTGGTTCACTTCCAGCCTCTTGATCACGCCACCGTCTTGCATGTGGTGGACAAGTTCCTAATGCAATTTGAGCAGCAACTTGCAGAAAAACATGTCTATCTTGCTGTGGATGATGCGGCTAGAGAATGGTTGTCGAAAAGAGGTCATGATGTCACCATGGGGGCCAGGCCTATGGAGCGGTTGATTCAAAATCGCCTGAAGCGGGCGATGGCCGATGAATTGTTATTCGGTCGGTTGGTCAAGGGTGGACGTGTTACGGTTACGGTTCAAGAAGACGATCTGGTGTTCAGCATAGAGGAGTCTGGTACAAAAAAACGGTTTAAAAGCCAATCTGGATCTAGATAATTACCTGATCTGGATCTACCTCATACTTCCATTACAGGTTGAACTAGGAGTCTGTCCGAGAATGGGTGCTGTAGGTTCTCTATTTTCGGACAGACTCCTGGAAGGTCTTTCGAGAACAGCGAGCCTACAGCGGAAAAGCTGGCTGCACTCAGATTCACTCTTGATTCTCGTTAAATTCAGTAAGTATTCGCCTCACTATGAAAAAAATTATCTCAAATCAGCTTGCCTTCACGACCACAGCCGGGGATGGTGGAAGTGCCCGTTTTTCAGGAGCTATAAAGCGGCCTCCCCATGTCCTCTGGCAGTTTCATGGTCTGGCGATCTCTGCGGTGTGTCATCGCAGCGTCACATTTGGGAGTATCATAGGCACCGAAAATCGGTGCTGTCGGTGGTTGACCCACCAAGGTGATCCATTTCATACTACAGGCTCGGACGTTGTGACTATTTCGATATGGCACACGCCAGTGTCAGGAAGCAAGCAGGCCCGTTCTTCAGGAGGGGGCCGTATCTCACCAACCTCAGGAGGTTTATATTATGAGTGAAACTGAAGTAGGTTCAAAATCAGCTGCATCAACGACGAACGATATCAGTCGCCGCAGTGTTATCAAGGGTGCAGTTACCGCAGGTATGGTTGCCGCAACAGGGCCCTGGATTGTCAAGGATGCCTTTTCGTCTTCGGGTGAAGTCAATATTCTGATGTGGTCTGATTATCTGCCCAAAGAGTTTATCGCGGATTTCAAAAAAGCGACCGGTATTACGATCAACTACACTGGTATTGGTTCAAACGAAGAAATTGTCAATAAAATGAAGGCCACCAAAGGCCAGGGTTTTGACATTATTTCCCCAACCAATAATAAAAATCTGGTTTGGGAGCCACTGGAATTGATCCAGCCCTATGACATGAAGCGTGTTCCCATCGACAAGGTCAACCCTGCTATGGCAAAAATCGGCCGGACCGGCTGGAACTTTAAGGGTAAAGGCCCACATTGGATTCCCCATATCTGGGGTACGGAAGGTATTGCCTGGCGCACGGACAAATGGACACCGGAAGGGGACGCGCCGAGTTACGGGGATGTTTGGAAGGAAGCCAATGCCGGCAAGACCATGGGTCGTCCACATTCGATGATGCTCGGAGCTGGCCTGTATATGGAGACCATTGGAGCACTGAATCCGGGTGCTGTCTGGAAGGCATATGAATCGGAAGAGAAAATGCGACCGATCTGGTCGTTGATCACGGAATGGGTGGTCGCTCGCAAGAAAAATATCAAGTTATTCTGGAATGATGCAGATACCCAGAAAAACGGTCTCCTCAACGAAGGCGTGATCGTAGGTCAAACCTGGGATGGTCCACCTATGTCCTTAAAGACTGCTGGCGATCCGGTGATGTATCAGGCACCGAAGGAAGGTTCCATGGCCTGGGTGGATGGTATGGCTCTACCGATTGGTATGAAGAACACCGATCAGGTCTATGCGTTCATCAAATTTGCCTATGAGGCAAAAAATGCCGGCAAGGCGATCAATTCTCACGGTTACAACTCACCCGTACTGGGTGCCGATAAGTTTGCCAGCGCTGCTTACAAAAAGAACTTCGCTGATGCTTATCCGGGTAAATCACTGGCCAATTTGAATCCGTGGCCGGCTGAGGCACCTTGGTATATGGACGTTCGTACCGAGTTTGTGAACAAGTTCAAGAGTGCCTGACGTGGGTAAGGTTTGAAGTTTATAGGACTTGACCGGGGCCTGTTCGCAGGCCCCGGGTTTCACGTGGGTCGTGATCGTTGTTGCTTAATGGTCTTAAGGGTGGCAGGAAAACGGGTGGTTAAGAGATAATAAATACCATCGGTTGGTTGTACCATCTCCCACAAGAGGAGAGGCTCGTATTTATAAAGGTCATTGATTATCAGTTCTCAGGAGAGATGCATGAAAAAAGGCGTCGCAGTCAATCTGGAAGATGTCTGGATTCGTTTCGGAGATTTTGTCGCGGTTCGTGAAGCTAATGTAAATATCAATGGTGGGGAGTTCTTCTCATTTCTGGGTCCTTCCGGATGTGGAAAAACAACCATTTTACGTGCTGTTTCCGGGTTTCTTGAACCTAGCCAGGGTCGAGTCATGATTGGTGGCAAGGATATGGTGGGATTCGGGCCCAACAAGCGCCCGACCGCGTTGATCTTCCAGAATCTGGCACTATTCCCACTCATGAAGGTTTGGGAAAATATCACTTTTTCTCTGGAGGTAAAGGGGGCCAGTAAGAAGGATCGGCGCAAGCGGGCGGATGAACTGTTGGAGATGATCGCCTTGTCTGATCAGAGCGAAAAACTGCCCTCGGAACTGTCCGGAGGTCAAAAACAGCGGGTTGCCATCGCCAGGGCGCTGTGTGCTCAACCGGATGTCCTGCTCCTGGATGAACCGTTATCCGCGCTGGATTTGAAGCTGCGTCAGCATATGCGTACTGAATTGCGTGAAATTCAGCGGCGTGTCGGGATTACCTTTATCTATATTACCCACGATCAGGGCGAGGCCCTGACCATGTCGGATAGTGTCGCAGTTATGCGAGCCGGAATCATAGATCAGGTTGCCGAAGGACAGGCCATATACGATGATCCGGCAACTGCATTTGTGGCATCTTTTGTGGGTGAAAATAATGTCATGCGGGGCAAGATTGCATCCCTGGATGGTAAGCAGGCACTGATAGCAACCAACCGGACGGGCGAATTGATCGCCCGGATCGCAAGTTCGGCACAAGGATCAATGAAGGTTGGTGATGACGCGATGATGTTTGTTCGCCCGGAGGCGCTGCGGATTGCGAAAGATACCAGTGAGGCAAAAAATCGGCTCTCCGCCAAAGTTAGACACGAAGAATTTGAAGGCCAGAGCTACAATGTTTTTCTGGATGGTGATGCTGGTAAGGAATTAAAGATGTCGTTGATTAATGTTGGTCAACAGCGTGAATCGGCACAAGGGCAGAATTTAACACTCGAATATTCCCCGGACCAGGCAGTTGTTTTGCCAGCCGGAGAACTGGCCAGCGAATAGGCGGGGGCGTCATGGATATCAGAAAAATATTCCCAGACTACTATCGCCGCAACGGTACCGGCCTCGGTACTTTCCTGCTGATTGCAGTATTTTTCTGGGTGGTGGTATTAATTATCCTACCGCAGTTGTCGATGCTCGATTTCTCGTTTCGCCATCATTTGCCGCCACCGGAAATGGGCGGGCCTAAAGACACCTATACCATTGAACACTATAAGTACCTGGTGTTCGGAGCCAAGGGCGCCGGTAGTGCCTATAATGTGGTCGATCTCGGCGTATTTGTACGCACCTTGGTGGCGGCCATTTTTGTCACCATCGTCGATCTGATTCTGTGTTATCCATTGGCCTATTATCTGGGGCAGACCAAGGGCGGTGGTTTTACCCGGGTGTTGGTCTTGTTATTGATTATTCCCTACTGGGTCAATGAAATTCTTCGTGCTTTTGCGTTCCGCATCATATTCGGTGACAGTGGACTGATCAATGAAGTCCTTCTCAATACCGGAACCATTGCTCAGCCGATCGACTTCATCCGGGCCAATATCGCACTCTATGCCGGTTTGAGCTATGCCTATATTCTGTTGATGATCTTTCCGATCTATAACGTCATCGAAAGCCTGGATCGAAATCAAATTGAAGCGGCACGTGACATGGGGGCACCCTGGTGGCGAATTCATTGGCGTATTGTTATTCCTTATGCTAAACCAGGTATTTCTTCGGGTTGTACCATGGTCTTTATGCTTTCGGCCGGTGCTTTGGCGGCACCGCAGATATTGGGTGGGCCATCGAGTCTCTGGTTTACCCAGATTATTTATCAATGGTTTAACTCCGGTGGTAACTGGCCACGGGGGGCCGCATTTGCCATTGTATTGCTGGTGACTTGTATCATTATTGTGCTGTCGCTGATGCGCGCCTTCAAGGTCAAGATGGGAGATATCGGGAAATGAAGACGGGAAGCTTCCTTTCCAATACCTTCCTGGGTAAATTATCTCTGGGTAAATTATCTTTAGGGCTGTATCTGCTGATTTTCTTCGGTTATCTGCTCGGCCCGTTGCTTGTGATGAGTATTACTGCATTCAATTCTCCGGGATTCCCCAGGGTTACGCCATGGGAATGTCTGACCTTTGAATGGTTTGATGTGCTCTCGAAAGATGAGCGAATCCTCAATGGTCTCAAGAACAGTTTGATTGTTGGGGCGGGTACCGTGGTTCTTTCGGTGATGCTGGGGCTCGCCGGCTCCTTGATGTTGATCCAGATCTGGCCGAAGATGCGTGCTACCTACTATACCATTGTTATCGCCCCGATCCTGATTCCTGGCGTTGTTCTTGGTATCTCAACCCTGGTGTTCTGGGATCGCATCAATGTCATGTTGGGTTTTGGTAATGACAGTTTGCTGCATAACGGGCTCTTTTTGACCATCCTCGGGCAGTCGACATTTATCGCCTCCTATTGCATGCTGGTTTTTGTCGCCCGGTTGCAGCGTTTTGATACCGGTTTGACTGAAGCAGCCCTGGACCTTGGTGCCACCAATGTTCAAGCCTTCAGAAAAATCATGTTGCCGTTTATGAAGCCGCCATTGCTTCTGCTGCGGTATTGGCTTTTCTGGCATCGTTCGAGAATTACAACACCACCACGTTTACGTTCGGAAAATTTCCCACGTTGACCATTGAATTGGCACAAAAAGTACGTTACGGGATCAATCCGTCTATATCTGCATTGGCTTTTGTTATTGTGGTATTAACGGTTTTTTTCGCCCTACCTAATGAAATCCGCAAACGTCGCCAACAACTGGCACTGGCCAATGGTGCACCGAATGCCGCAGTCGGTGGCGGCTTCAGGTTGCCGGGCTTTTTACGCAATAATCCGGCCGCAATCATCATGGCATTACTAGCCATTGTGGGGTTCTCCACAATCTGGTTTGCCCAGGTCTATAGCCCGAATGCCTGCAAGGTGGAGGTTAGGTCGGTAAAGCAGGCGCAGCAACAAAAAATGATTGCGGAAGTTCGCAGGAAAATGCAGATCAAGAAGCAGCAGGATGAGCTCAAGGGGCCGGATATATTCGGGACCAAGAATTCGAAAGTACCACAAAGCGCCAACCCTGGAAGAGGGCTTTTTGGCAGTGTTTTCGAACCAGGGAATCTTGATAAGGCGGGCCCAGGGGCGGATGCTACCCCGAAGGCAACAAATCCTGGTAAGAGTACCTTCGGTAATGTATTTGATCCGGGGAACCTCGATAAGGTCAAGTAAGCGGGTTATTCAAAATATGGTCGGATTGCCACGAAAACAGCTGTCTCTTGGGCTGTCCTCGGACAGCCGCCCAGGCCACCTACCAAGAATTGTCCCGAAGTGGATCCGCGTATTTGTAACGAAGAACTGATACGGTATAACGACAGAATACCGAGAGCGATATAGCCGAGATGAAGTGTGGGTTTTCTGTGGGGCGGTTATGCTGACTGATGAATCAATTCAGCCAGTCTGCGAATACCTTCGGTGATCTTTTCTGTAGCTATTGAGGAATAGCCAAGTCGAAAAAAATTTGTCGGTGCCGGCTCCTTCATAAAATAGATATCGCCCGGTTCAATTAGAATACCCTGTGCCGAGGCTTGCTGCTGTAGTTCCCTGGCATCGAGTTCCTGAGGCCCCTTGACCCAGTAGGCGGTGCCGCCGAAGGTAGGAATACTGCTGGCATCAGGAAGGAACCGGTCCAGTGCATCTCCCATGGCCTGCCATCTGGACTGGTAGGACAGGTTAAGGCGATGCAGTAAAGAGTCGAAGTGTCCGATGGCAAGAAACAGGGCAACGGCTCGCTGGTTGTTGGAGGGGGGGTGGCGGATCATTAACCTTCGTAGTGCCCTCGCTTCCCGAATCAGCTCTGCGGGGCCGACCATATAGCCAAGACGCAAACCCGGTGACAGGGTTTTAGACAGGCTGCCGATGTAGATGACCCGATTGTTTTTATCCAGGCTCTTCAGGGCCGGTGAGGGGTTACCTTCAAAATTAATCTCACTTTCATAATCATCTTCGATAAGTAACATATCGTTATCGACGGCTTTATTCAGCAAGATTTTTCTGCGCTCGACTGGCATCGTGACCGTAGTCGGATATTGATGGCTGGGTGTCACATACAGATAGTGACAATGTTCTAGTTCAGGACCAAGAATTAGCCCATGTTGATCAACTGGTAACGGGATGAGCCGGTTGGTATGTAGGGAGAAAATATTCCTGGCATCGACATAGCCGGGCTCCTCAATGCCTATGCGAGTGTCAGGAGTGAGCAGGAGCTCGGATAGTAAATACAGGGCTTGTTGTGCCCCCATGGTAATCAGAATCTCCTCTTTATCCGCCCATACACCGCGCCGTGGTAGTACCCGGCGCTGAATTTGTTCTACCAATTGTGGATCATCTGCATCGAAATGATCTGGTGCGGCATGTTGAATGCCTGCCACGCTCAGTGACTGTTTGCAACATTCTCGCCAGTCAGCAATCGGGAACAGCTTAGGGTCGGATTGTCCGTAGATAAAGGGGTAAGGGAATCGCTCCCAGTCAGGAGATTTAACAATGTTGCGTTGTTGTGTTATTCGGCACTTCAGGTGTCTTTTGAGGTCAGGTTGGTGGGTAATCTGTGTGCCGGTGTGTTGACTTGTGCCAACACGGCCGGTGAGCATGCTTGGATCGACAAAGTAGCCACTTCGTTCCCGGGATAGCAGGTAGCCTTCGTCGATCAGTTGCTGGTAGGCCAAAACAACGGTGTTTCTGGCAATGCCCAACTGCCGGGCCAGTTCTCGGGATGAGGGCAAGGGGGTTGAGAGTGGAATTTTGTCATCGAGAATGGCCGATACGACGACTCCCCGTAGTTGCCGTTGTAATCCTAGCTTTCTGTCGGAGGATAATCGAAACAGCTGGTCCCACATGATTTTTTTCAGTCGTCCTGTCATGCTTTTCTCATCTTCAGGGATGTTCCATCATTCCAGATACAGGTTTGCGCAGTGATACATTGCCAGGCAAGTACAAACACCGATATCTATATGGTACGGATAGTGTATATCCGTTGGCATCATAAATGATAAATAACTGGTTCTATGCCGGGTAGCTCAGGGCCAGTACTTTTATACACTTTTATAGGTGCCAACCAAGAGGCTCCTAAGAGGAGCAACATTTTACTTGGCGCCGGTGACCCCATAATTTCTACGCAGGGCCTGCGTAGTGTCTGAATAGCAATACACCACTACTTTCGGTACCACCATCATCGACAAAAGAGGAGCATCCATGAAAACTGACCGCATCGAAATGGAAACGGCCCAGGCGATCATCTCGGACCGGACACATGCCTGGCATCACTTGACCCAGCACAAACCTTTTGAAGAAACCGACCCCATGATGATTGTGGAAGGTAAGGGCATGCGGGTCAAGGATGCCAATGGTAGGGAATATCTGGATGCAGTTTCTGGTGGTGTCTGGACAGTTAACGTCGGTTATGGGCGTGAAAGTATCGCCAAAGCGGTACATGATCAGTTACTCAAGCTGTGCTATTTTGCCAATACAGTTGGCAATATTCCTGCGGCGCAGTTATCCGAAAAACTGACAGAAAAACTACCGGGAATGAGTCGAGTGTACTACTCCAATTCCGGTTCTGAGGCGAATGAAAAAGCCTACAAGATCGTTCGTCAACTTGCCTTTATGTACAATGAAGGAAGAAAGCATAAAATTATTTTCCGTGATCGGGATTATCATGGCACAACGATCGCAGCATTAAGTTCCACCGGTCAGTTCGAGCGCAAGAATCAGTACGGCCCGTTTTTAGAAGGCTTTGTTGAATTTCCGCATTGCTGCTGTTATCGATGCCCCTTTGGTAAGAGTTATGATCATTGTGAAATCGACTGTGCCAAGTCGCTTGAGAAAACCATCCTCAAAGAAGGCCCGGATACCGTCGGCGGGGTGGTTCTGGAACCGATTACGGCCGGTGGAGGGGTAATTTTACCGGTGCCGGAATATTTTCCGATAATTCAACAAATCTGTCGCAAGTATGATGTTTTGTTGCATATCGATGAGGTGGTCTGTGGGCTGGGGCGTACCGGCAAGTGGTTTGGTCACCAGCATTATGACGTGCAACCGGATATCGTAACCATGGCTAAGGGGGTCGCCAGCGGGTATGCAGCGATTTCCTGCACGGTGACAACAGAAAAGATTTTCAACTATTTCAAGGCTGACCCCAGCGAACGGATGCATTATTTTCGCGACATCAGTACCTTCGGCGGTTGTACGGGTGGCCCGGCTGCTGCTCTGGAGACTATTCGTATTCTCGAAGAGGAGAAACTGCTGGAGAATGTGACCGTAATGGGAGCCTATTTGATGGATCGATTGTGCGAGCTGCAGGATAAATACCCGGTGATCGGTGATATCCGGGGTAAAGGACTTTTTGTCGGTGCGGAACTGGTTCAGGACCGCGCTTCGAAGACGCCGTTCACGGAGAGTATGACGGCAGATATTGTGGCAAACTGTCTGCAGCAGGGGGTTATTGTTGGGCGCACTACACGCTGTTTTCAGGAATTTAACAACACATTGACGCTAAGCCCGGCCTTGATTGCGGGCAAGCCTGAGCTGGATGAAATTATTAGCGCAATTGACAGCGCACTCAGTGCCACGGCATAGTAATAACCAACCACAACATAACTGACTTTGGAGGTATTCAGGGGATGTAAATAAAACCGGTTGGCGCCTATTCTCGGGCAGCTTCCCAGGTGGTCTGGAGAAGTACTACAGACGTCGCTCCAGATCGTCTTCATCCTGCTGGTCCAGCTGTTCCAGTTGTTCTATATCACCACTGGAAATTGCCTCGACATAGTCTTCCATATCCGGGGTCACAAATTCTGCGATCGGTGTGCCGATCTGGCCAGCTGAAATGACCGGATTTTGTTCATCACAATCCACGGGTGCTCGTTTACGCATCTGATACAGCCCAAACAGAACCAGCAGAGCAAAGGCGAGGCTGATGCCATAGAAAAAGCTGTTCAGACCGGCGCTGGACATAAAATAGGAAATCAAAATGGGGCCGGTGCTGAGGCCAAAGCCGGAAACCATGACCAAACTGGCACTGGCAGCAACCATTTCATTCGGCTGCAATCGGTCATTGGCATAGGCTATGCACAGTGAGTACATCGGGATGATCATGCCGCCGAGCAGCAATACAAAGACTAGAAAGACCAGACCGTGGTTTGGGAATAGTGGAATCAGTACGGCCAGGATAGTGGCCAGGGCAGCGACCGTGAGCAATACCCTGCGACGGTCCAGGTGGTCAGAAAGCAGACCGATCGGCCATTGAAAAATGACACCACCCAAGGTAAAGAACGCCATAAATATCGAGATTTCGGCAACACTGAAGCCACTTTGCTTGGCGTATACTGCACCGAGTCCGAATAGCGTGCCCTGGGCAACACCGGTTAAAGCATTACCGACGACGGCCAGGGGAGAAGCACGATACAGTTCGCGCAAGGTCATCTTGGAGGACATCTCGAACGCCGGCGCCGGACGTGCGGTCAATAGCATCGGAATCAGCCCCACAGAGATGACTACCGAGACCAGGATAAACAGGTCGATTTTTGCCGGGTCAGCGATGTTGAGCAGAAGCTGGCCTCCACCCATGGCCAGGCTGACAACCAGCATATATAGCGAAAGGATTTTGCCCCGGGTCTGATTGCTGGCACGGTCATTAAGCCAGCTTTCAGAAATGACATAGACGCCCGCATAACAAACCCCGGTGACAAAACGCATCAAGGTCCAGAATATTGGGTTGATGAACAGGCCGTGTGCCAGAATGGAGATCGAAGCCAGTGAAGACAGTGCTCCAAAAACCCGGATATGACCCACTCGCTGAACCAGTTTGGGTGCCAGAATAGAGCCGACCAGAATTCCGAAGAAATAGCCTGCCATCACAAAGCCGATGATCAGGGTCGGAAAATTCTCCATACTGGCCCGCAGCCCCAGCAAGGAACTCTGCAGGCCGTTGCCGAGCATAATAAAGGCGATACCGACAAATAGGGCCCAGGAGGCACGGATATCATTGAGCACAGCAGCCTCGCAGGATGAGCGCAACTTGAGAATACACTCCAGGAGGCTGTCCGGGAATAGAGAACCTACTGTGGATAAGCAAACTTTGGCCCGATTTTCCTCTGATTCTCGTTAAATACAACCAGTATTCGCCTCAAATCATAGAAAAATCGGTCTCAAATCCGTTTTTCCTCGCTACGGCTCCTATTCTCGGACAGCCTTCTAGGATGATATTTACTGGAGCCCATATTTACGGGATTTTGTATTGGCCAGGTCTGTGTTGGTCGGAGTTGTTATTGGTCGATTATTGTTTGCAGATGTTGAATAATCAACTCAGGTTGGCGACGGCCATTAAAATTATTAATGACCAGGCTATATACGGCACGAATGCGGTATAAAACCGGCAGGGCATCAAAATATTCCAGCGCATTAAAGTAGATAGCAGAAATCTGCTGCCTCGATGTATCGTGCTGTAGGACCAGTTTGAGGTGAGTTTCGCCGACAATACGATGGCGAATAACCCGAAATTGATCTTCAAAAGAGGGTGCAGGAAAGCCCTGGCCCCAGGGTGCCAAATCCCGCAGCTGCTCGGCAAAAGTCACCGTAAAGCAATCCGCGGGTAGATTGCCGTCAGTGGTCAGGACTTGACAATCCAACTCAGTGGACCAGGCTTGTTCTACCGCAGCGTTGAACAGTGTGCGAAACTGCTCTAATCCCGGTAGTGGCATACTCAGTCCGGCAGCCATGGCATGACCACCAAAACGGCTGATCAGACCTGGAGCCGATCGATCCACTGCACACAGCAAATCACGCAGATGCAAGCCTTGAATGGAGCGGCCCGAACCTTTGAGTACTCCGCTATCTCCTTTGGCAAAGGCTACCGTCGGGCGATGAAAGCGATCCTTGATTCGCGAAGCAATCAGGCCCACCAGGCCTTCGTGCCAGTCCGGGTTGTACAGGCAAAAAGCTTTGGGCAGTCCCGATTGTTGCCGGCTGATGGTGTCTGCGATAATTTGTGCCTGTGTTTGCATGGTGGCTTGCCGGCTACGGCGCTCCTTATTCAGTCCTTCCAGCCTTCGTGCGAGCACTTGTGCTTCGGCCGGGTCATCTGTCAGCAGGCACTGGATACCCAGTGACATATCATCCAAACGACCGGCCGCATTGAGTCGTGGTCCGACCGCAAAGGCGATATCCTGGGTCGTACAGGGTTGGCTGCGATTTGCCACTTCGAGCAAGGCTGTGATTCCCGGACGACAGTGCCCGGCATTGATTTTGGTCAGACCCTGGGTTACCAGCAGTCGATTGTTGTAATCCAGCGGCACCAGGTCTGCTACGGTACCCACGGCGACCAGGTCGAGAACCGAGGCCAAATTAGGCATTGTGATGTCGGAGAAATGACCGCGGGAGTGTAGTACCTGGCGTGTTGCAGCCAGCAGATAATAGATTACGCCAACTCCGGCCAGATTCTTGTAGCGAAATTCATTATCCGGGAGATTGGGATTGACGATGGCAAGTGCTGCCGGCAGGGTTTCGCCAGGCAGGTGATGATCCGTGATGACAACATCAATTCCGAGTGCATTGGCAGCGGTTACACCATCGATAGAACTGGTACCATTGTCGACGGTGATAAGAAGATCGGGTGGCTTGTGGCTGGTTACGGCAACCAGTGAGGGACTTAGCCCGTAGCCATGGATAAATCGGTCCGGGACCAGATAATCGACATTAGCAGCACCAAACTGCGTCAATACCAGAACAGCCAGTGCCGAACTGGTCGCGCCATCGGTATCATAATCGCCAACAATCAGAATCCGCTGTTGTGTCTGCACCGCATCTGCCAACCGGTACGCAGCAGGGCGGATGCCCTGTAGGGTATCCGGCGGATACAGGTGTTTGAGCCCCAGATCGAGTTCGCTAGCCGATTGTACGCCGCGTGCTCGCAGTATTCGCTCCAGCAGCGGGTGCAGGCCGGGTTGTAAGGGGCTGCTGGCAGTGGCAGCATGACGGGTTGTTATCGTGGGGGCTGTGTTCAACACGTTGATGTTTCTGTGAGCTGGCTTGAGAACAGGGAATTGGTTGACCAGATACGCCACCATCTGCGCCACCAACGGCGTGATTGTTGATGACTGCACTGTAGCATCAAACAACCTGGGTCAATGAGTAAGAGTTCCGATACCAGACCGGATTGCAATGCCTGCCATGCTGGTCGCAGCCAGTTCCGGTCCAACACCTCGGCTTGCTGCGTCCACTGCTTCACGTCATGGACATTCTGGAATACGGTGTCGATATAAAACAATAGATCGGCACCGGTTTTACAGTGGGTAATCAATCTTGGATCCAGCTTTTGCGGTAATGTATCGATGGATTGTCGCCCGGCACGAGCACAGCCTTTGATCAGAGGTGCATCCGCATAGATCTGAAAACGTCTGCATGCAGTTGCTGGCTGGTAACCGGCTACACCGCCCCAAAACCAAACACCATTGATTGGAGCTTTATCGGCCTGCTCCTGTTGCTTGTTCCAGGCTTGGTCAAACAAACACATTTCCAGCTCGGTACGCAGTTGCTGAGCACCGGTAAACCGCGGTTCACGAAAAGGGCTGTTGTCGATGAACCGACCGCGTAAGGATTCGCTATTGGGCACAACAGGAAGATCCAGTGCTTCTTCGCCAGTCATATACCAGTGTGTAGCGGTTTTGATGACGAGTTGATAGGTGGTGGAAGCCAGGCATTGATTCAGTGCCTGGACCAGTGTTTGCGCCTCTTCAAGGGTGAGCTCATCGTCATTGGGGGGGATGGCAATCAAACCACCTCCTGCGGTTCGTAAATGCAGCGGATCAGCACGACAAAGCCAGCTTGGGAGTGAATCTGTTGTTTCACCAAGCCAGTAGATGGCGGCAGATTGTGCGGCATTTGCAATCCCGGAAATGTCTTCCAGCAATTGGTTCCAGTTCGGCCGATTGCGCAGACCCAAACGGGCGATTTTGGGCAGTAGCAATCCCTTGAGATTCTTTCTGCCCGAGCTTGGTGATTTAATAGCCATGGAATGAGGCCATAGCTTGGGAACCACCAGCAGCAGTTTTGCCACTAGGAGCTGGTCCGATGAGGCTGTATAGGGACCGCAGTCGGCCGCTTTGCCACGATTGCGGGCGTATACGTAAAAGACAGCTTTTCCACGGTAGGCTTGTTGTTCTCGGGCGGACCATTACGTGTGAATATCCGCCATTCTCCGATACGTTGGCGCAGCCTGAATTTTTCCAGCAAGCTCGCAGGAATTTGTTTGTAGTATTTCTTCAGGGCAATCAATATGGGTGGATTATGCCACCGCAATGCCTTGTTAACCCCGGCTACAGGAGATTCGTCTGCATGTGAGAGGATCAGTCCATTTCCATAAAAATAGGCTGTGTTAGGGGTTTTGCGGACAAAATACAGTCTTTGTGTCGAAGATGGCTGAAGAAGGGTTTTGGCGTAGGCAATAACGGCTTGCGTGGAGCGTTTATGCACCAGCACTTGTCCGGATGCAAAGATCAGGATGCTGAATACCAGTATTGACAAAACGGCAGTTTTGGCAATGCTGCTGATGGACAACTGCAGGCGCTGTAATTCACCAGCACACCAGACAGCAAAGAGTGGGATCAGTGGCAATAGGTAATAGACCAGTAATTGTCGAGCCAGGCTCCAGAACAGGGTTAAACTGAGTAAGCCGAGAAAGAACAGGCCTGTGCCATTCTTGGCCCTGCTGGCGCCACCCAGATACTGCATAAAGCGCTTGACCAAGTGGCGGGATTGGTGGCTGGATGACCTGATGTCTGTTACCTGTCCTCCTTTATAGGAGAGCCATTTATAGCAGAGCAAGGCTGACCAGGGCACAGTACTCAGGACGATAAGAACCAGCGCACTGCCGTAGGGCAGGGTACGTCCAGCCCCGTACAGGTCACCATATTGGTGGGAGACAAAGCGCAGGAAATTTTCATTGACGAAAAAATAGCGCAAAAAGCCGGGAGTGGCTTGTTCGGCAAGAACAAACCAGGGTGCGCTGACGAGCAAGAAAATACTGATGCCGGCAAACCAGGGGTGTTGCCTCAAGCCGGCCCATTGCTTGTTGATTAAGGTCCACAGAAATGCTGGCAGACCAAAATAGACCAGCACGACAGGGCCTTTGACCAGAAAACCCAGTGCCAGCAGTACAAATACCAGTAGACTGAAACGCTGTTTTCCAGGTTCTGTTTTTTCACGCAAGAAAGCAAAATATGCGAACAGTGCACCACTGGCAAACAAGGTCAGTACCATGTCCACCAGGGCAGCGCCGGAAAAAACGAAATAAGCCAGCGAGGATGCGGTGATCAGCACACTCGAAAGTGCTTGTTCTCGACCCAGATAGCGCTTCAAGATCCAAAACATCAACAGCAATAACAGTAATCCTGCGACCCCGGAAGGCAGACGTGTGGCAAAGGCATTATCGCCAAATAGTTCGATTGCCGCTGCCATGGCCCAGAAACCCAATGGCGGTTTGCCCATATAGGGGATGTGTTGTCCCCGCAGCCAGAGCATGGGTGTGGTGTAATTTGAAGTATCCACCATGGTCTTGGCAATATCGGAATAGCGTCCCTCTGAAGGATCCGACAAGGGAAGCAGACCGGAAATCAGGAAATGGCTGGCGAGCAGCACTACAATAAGTAGCCCGAATCCGCTGCGGCGGGCATTGTTAAGTTTATTCACAAGTGGGTTTCAGGAGCCTGTCCGAGAACGGGAGACATGCGGTTTATTGTTTCTGTAAAACCGGCACTTGTACCACTCACGGTGCTTGTGCCATTCACGGTGCTTGTGCCATTCACGGTACTTCTAACTTTATTCTCGGACAGCCTCCTGGGTGTCGGAGTGTAGGACCTTGACGAAGGCGTTGCTACGCAAGGTTTGAATCCATTCATTGTAGCGAGCATCGTATTTGCGTAACAAAATTTGTTCCCTTGCTTTGTTTTCATTTTGTTTTTTACTTGCATCAGTGCGCCGCCGAGCCAATACTTGCACAATCTGGGCGCCATAGCTGGTGCGAATCGGCTGACTGATCTGCCCATCTTTCAGGTTTTTCATCACCGCTTCGACCTCAGGAGCCATTTCTCCAGGGCTGAGCCAACCCAGGTCTCCACCTTTGAGGCGGCTGCGGTTGTCTTGTGAGTAGGCAACTGCAAGGTCGCTAAATTTTTCGCCATTAAGAATGCGTTGGCGAATCTGGCGCAACCGGGCCAGCATTTCCTTGACCGGTAATAGTTTGTCAGGAAGCATGAGGATATGGCGCAGGTGAGTCTGGTTGACCAGTTGATGACGAGCACCGCGCTGGGCGTTCAATTTTAGAATGTGGAAGCCATTGGCGGCACGAATCAGATAACTGATATCTCCAGTTTTCATACGTCGCAATGCTTTGGTGAACAACAGGGGAAGTTGTCCGGCAGGTAACCACCCCAGGCGGCCGCCTTCCAGTGCGTTGCTGGCGTCAGAAAACTGTGCGGATACGCGGCCGAACTTTTCGCCATTTTGTAAGGCTTTGAGAGCTGTTTCAGCCTTGTTGCGGGCTTTTTGAATTTCATCGGCGCTGGCATCTTGCGCGATCGATATCGATATATGGGACAGGTCGTACTCCAGATTGAGGTCACCCTGTTGCCGTTCTTTGGCCAGAAAATCATCGATTTCTTCCGCTGTTATCCGAAGTCGATTTCTGATTGCCAGGTTGAGCAGGTTTTGGATAATCAGCTTTCTGCGAATCCCACGTCTGAATTCAGTATAGTCCCGGCCTTGTTCGGCCAGGCGTTTTTGTAGCTGCGACAAGGTGATCTTGTTTCGGGTGGCGATAGAGGTAATGGCTTGATTCAGTTGTTCATCGCTGACCCGGATACCCCTGCGCTGTGCTACCTGCAGCTGCAGCCGCTCGATAATCAGGCGCTCCAGGATCTGCCGATCCAGAATTTTTGCTGCGGGCAAAGGAGTTTTTCTGCTGTTAAGTTGGCTGACAACAGCGCGTTTTGCTGATTCAAATTCCTGCCGGGTAATGATATCGTCATTGACGATGGCATAGACCCCATCGAGCATTTGGCTGTGTGCGACCTGATTGAACGGTGTGAGCAAAATACTGGTGAGCAGCAGTAGATAACGTAGCTTCATAATTCCGATTCCGAATGGTGTTTGCAAAAAATGATCAATAACCGCGCCAGGTGGTATTCGGTAGCGGCATTAGATAGGACAGACGCAACAATTCACGGACAGACTTCTACAAACCAGAGGATATGCTGCCCAGATGTTTGAGTTCCAGGGTGGCAAACACGGCATTGCGATAGGCCCCGGTATTATCCAGTCGCCGTTGTGATGACAGGCCAAGGCTCCAGCAGCAGCTGTTATATTGCAGGCCTATGCTGGAAACCTGGCTTTTGCTGTCAGTAATTGAATACAGCTGTTGTACCCTGACTTGCCATTGCGGTGAAAGTGACCATGAAACATTCAAATCAAGTTGCTCCTGGCCATTTTTCTGATAAAGGTAGCCAAGCCGTGCGGTCCGCTGCGAGTCACGATTGTAGGAAAGGTTGAGCTTGCCGGTGGTCACTTCGCTGTTGGTATGGCTATATTGCAAGTAGCTGTTCACAGTCCAGTAATCTGCCAGTTTGAGCTGCAACTCCGCCAATAAATCAGACTGATTTGTGGTTTCCGTGGCGCCAGAAAGCTGTACCCTGCGATCACTGAAAAAGAAAATCTGACCCAGACGAAGATGTCCGAGTTCATCGCCTGAATCCACATCAAGCAGGCGACTGGTCAGAGCCATGGTAAGTTGATTGGTGTCACCGACCCGGTCACGGCCAAAAAATCGGTTGCTGCGAAACAAATTGGAAAAGTTATTGAAGTTGCCTTCGCCAGTGTCAAAGTTCGGCAAAGCGGATTGGTTTTTGTACGGAATGTAAACATAGAACAATCGGGGTTCCAGGGTTTGGGTGCGTCTTTGACCTGCCAGATCAAACTGGCGCTCAAAGAACAGGCCACTGTCAGCACTGAAAATGGCTACTGTTCGGCTGGGATTAGTGCTGCCGCCGGTACTGACATTGCTCAGACTATAGGTCGTATTATTGAGTTCCAGCTTTGGCTTGAAAAAACCATAGGTCGTTTCCAAAGGCAGGCTGATGCCAGGATTGAGATCATAGCGCCAGCCCTCGATACGGCCGCTTTGTGAAAAATTACTTACCTCCCCGCCCAGAGTCACAGCAAACAAGTCAGATAGCACCGGTAAGCTACTATTGAATTGAATTTGTGGTAGACGGTCATAGGGCCGTGCTGTAGAAGGAATGGTGCTGTCTATGGTTTGATAGGTGTGGATCTTGCTGTTAACAGTCAGCCAATCGTTGTTGTAATCCAGTGTTAGCGACCTGGGTACGTGGGTAGAGCTACTGAGCAGTAGGGTGTTGGTAAAGTCATCCAGATAATTGTTATCGGATACATATTGCAGGTCAGCTCCCAAATGCCAGCGCGAACTCAGGTCCTGTTGATGACGGTACGTCACCGCACCCCGACTGCTCTGTGTACTGTTGCTGTCGGAGGGCATGTACTCGCCTTGCAGGCTACCACGGGAGTGCTCAGTCATATACCGAAAATTGCCACCCAGTTGTAAGCCACGGGAGGTCAGGTAGCGCGGATACAAGGTCAGATCATAGTTCGGTGCAAGATTCAGATAGTAGGGAACTTCGATGACCATACCTGAGTTTTTTGCCGCGCCGAACCTTGGTGATAAAAACCCTGAACGCCGTTTATCATCGAGTGGAAACTCCAAATAGGGAGAATAAAAGATCGGTAGACCCTGGAACCGAACGACAACATTTCGGGCATAGCCAGTGGCCGTAGCATTGTCCAGTTTCAGGGAACTGGCATGAATCATGACATCATCGTGGCCGAGCGGGCAGAAGGAATAATTGGCATCCTTGAGAATCAGCAGGTCACGACTTTTGATATCAACCCGGGACGCGTTGCCGCGACCACTGACGTAGCGGGTATTGTCAGATCCTGTGGCTAGTAGTCGGTCTGCATTTTGAATACTGGCCTTGCCGGTATAACCCTGTTCTTTGGAAACCTGCAAACTCAGGAACGGCGTTTCCAGTCGATCACCGTCACGGCTGAACAGTACGGCATTGCCATGCGCTTCTACAGTATCCGTATCTTTTTGGTAACTCATGGCATCACTGCGCAGGTAGTTACCACCCTGGGTGAGTACAGCATTTCCCTTCAGCGTGACCAGATTGCGGTTTGTCGCTTCGATGACATCCGCTTCCAGGTCAATTTTTTCTGAGTTACCACCCCATAGGTCAGGCAGGACTATGGTATCCCGCTGACAATAATTGGCTTCAGCGGCCATCGCGGGAGGTAGGGTTAAGAGGTTGCCGAGTAGTAGACTCGGTAATAACAGGATGCGTTTGTGGCGATACCACAGGCCGGCAGTGTCGAGGGCAGATAAAATACGGCGATTGGGTAAACGCTGGAAATGCATAAGGCGGGGCCTCTTTTTTCTGAATACGTAGAATAGTGCAGCAGTATACTGTTTGTATTGCCAGTTCTGCATGAAAT
>DRJH01000137.1 GCA_011052285.1 Gammaproteobacteria bacterium | reverse complement strand
CTCTAATCGCTGGGATTTTATCGAGTTCATAGATTTGAAGCGATGACTTGGCGAGGTTCTCATCGAAACGCATTGCTAAAGCTGTTGAAATTGTGGCTCCTAGCCCTTCGGCCACGGTTTCTTGGAGCTTTAAGATTAGTCCTACGTTATCGTCAAGTTGGCGTTCAATTCGCTCCACCAACTCAAGAACGGACAGGCCACCTCCGCTTGTTTCTACGAATAAGGATATGAGCACACCAACGGTTTCAGGGGGCGGGGTGCATTGCTCTAGTGAGAAATTGTGCGCTCTTTGCCGTGTACTGCTGGCCTTAACCTCAAGGCGGATATCCTCAATAGAGAAATCAAATCGATCATCAATCGTGCTTCGCCACGCCTCCACGGCGACCTGTGGTGACGAAGCTCGGTGAATGGCATACAACTCCCCGAAAAGACCGATTACAGAACGAGATGATGGACGCGCCAGCTTTTGGAAAAGATCCACGAGCCGACGAACAGCCTCAATCACGTCTTGCAGCGATGGTGTTGGCCCTACAATCCGAAGGATGGTTTCGCACACATGTGCGAAATAATCTTGGGTTACAGCGTCGGATGTGGTGCAGATTATGGCGGCTAATGTTTCAGTGCGTTCCGAGCCGTCAGATAATAAAATTCTGCAAGGTATCGCAAATCGTACTTCGATTTCCGAGAGCCGGATTGGTGCTTTGGTTGTACTGTCAGCAGAACGAAGTAGAAGACATGGGTACCCGTTGCTGTCTCTCCCGAAATAATGAGTCATCATTTCTGGAACAGGCTTTACGTGATAACGAGTGGTATCCCCATCTTTAATTGATGAGGGATGTGGGGTGGATTCAAGAAGCTCCCGCAAGCCTGTCTGCATTTTCAAATTTCCTATTGCGGTTGATCCTGAACGACCCAGGGAAGTTCAAAACGTCGTGGCACCCAGACCGCGATGACGGGAACAGCCCGTGCGACCACTTCTTTATTTTGTGTAAGTTCAACGAAATGGATCTGTATTGATATGTCTTCCGGTTCGTGGATGCTTCGATCACCGGGGTATACAGTCCCTCGCAGGGCAGGAGGGTTCACCGGGGCAGCACCTTGGAATAGGTTTCGTACCTTGCCGTTAACATCCACACTACGGCTACGTGTGTAGCCTGGGCTCATCCTGTAAACGACGCAGGTTTCGTCGATATTTTGTTCTAGGGCGTGAGATAGTTGAAGGAGAACACCGGTAATTTCCTGGGTATCTCCCGGAGCGGTAAACCGGAAAGGTACAAGAAGACTTTCAATCGCTTGAACCAGAGATATTTCGCGAGAAATATCATGGATTTGAGCTGGCTCGCGCTCGGGACTCCCTTCGTCAGGACCAAAGTCCAGCGTATCCAAGAATGACTGTGTGATGTCGCGGTTTTCATCGGTCACCACTTGTGGCGTCAAAACGACCCGAGGCGCGAACCATTTGTTCGCGTAACTCCCTCGGGCATAGTCATACCGAATAACGTTATTGCGGCATGGCCGTAAATCCGGTGAGAGTACGAACGCTCGCTTCCATGTGACGAGTGGCTGGCCTTCGTCGCGTAATTGTTGGAGTTGCCGACGCATTTCCTCTTCATGGGTAACATATTCTTCAAGAGCGTTAAGAACGTCCTGCTCAAGGTAAATGCGACAAAACCCTAAATAAGGACGCTTATACCCAAAAAATCGTGCACGCTGCTGGACTGTGTCTGCGTTGCCTACGCCTGGGCCTCGCGGCATGTAGGTTACCGCAAGGCCTTCAACGGTAAAGCCCCGATCCATCGCCTGTCCGCCAACCAAAATCCATCCATAGGCTCGACTCCAATCAACTGTCGGCGTTGTGCCTGCCCGTGCATTTATCTCTTCTATGCTGGTTAGACGGAAGGCGCGAACCAGCATACGGCTAATTTCATCAAACGAGGATAAGTCCGGCACCGTCCGCAGAACATCGTCATACGCTTCGCGAAAATCATCCATAAGGTCACGGCGGTCTGTATCGCCTTCGAGAAGTTCCAAAAGTCGTTGCCACTCGTCGAATATTCGACCAATCCAGACTCGATATTCCAAGTGTTGTGCCGTTTTTTGAGATGGATGGACAAGCATCGAACGGTTGGCATTTTCACGGCTTCGGCCTTGGATTAATCCTGCCGCAACCCCAACAAGGAAAACCCGCAATGAATCCAGTAGAGAAGGTGGAGGTTCCGCAAGCGGGTTGTTATCGGACGGAATATCTTGAGGTGGAATGACGCAAACCAAGTCATGCATTCCGCCAAAAAATGATTCTCCGCCAACGTAATCATCCCCCGGCTCCAACACTTCCACGAACTCGGGCGACAATGAGTCAATAATATTGATGAGAAGCGGCGCTTGGGGTGTTGCCGTGTATTGTAGAAAAGTGTGGCACGGTGCAGCATCACGTAACTCAAGAAGCCGCCTGTATGTGGTGCTTTCTCTGCCCCGATTTACTAGCGTATTTAGACTCGCCTGATCTGCTTCATCATCGACAATTAGTGTCGGTACATGGTCAAGATTAAGGCGGCGAAGGAGAGCGATTAGGTTTTCTAAATGACGGTAATTTTTCATTACCGTAATCAGGATTGTTGCTCTTTCATTTTCAGGAACTTGTGGGTCACGCCATTCGTCAAGTGCTTGCTGGATGTATCGGCGGTTATTTTCATTATTGACAGGATTTGTGTATGTAACCCAACGCAAGTGTCCGTCAACATCATCAACCATCAGGTCTTTACGGAGACGCTGCGTGGACTGATTTAGGAGAGGTTTGGAGATTCCGGCTATAACGACGACAAGTTGATAACCGTTGTCCCGTGCGAGTGCCATTACAGTCGTAAAGGAGAGTGTCTTGCCGCTTTGTACGTATCCGACTACCAATCCGGTTTTTTGGTCATTAGCCTGTCCCGGTGAGACACCTCTTCCCAGGATTGAAGCCGCAGCATCTAAGACAGCATCACCAGCACCTCCAGGTAGTTTTCGCTCAACAATTCCCCGCGCTTCAGCGCCAATTTCTGGCTGCCAATTTGCGCCCGGCGCCAATTTTCTCGTATCGAGCGGGGTTACAATTGCAGTGCTGTCCTCATCATTCACAGAGCTTTTCCTCTACTTAAATTCACTTGTTTTTATGGCTTCGATAGTGCCTCTCTGAGAATGTCGTTCAAATTTCGCCGAATAGTTCCGGTGTATTTTTGCCCTGCTTGACGGGCAAGCTTTTCGGCCAAAGCAAGCCCAGCCGCAACGCGCAAAAGCGCCTCAACATCTTCCGGGTCGGTTTGAGCAAAACTCACCATGAAGGGATGGGCCAATGACAAACGAATTTCGATCACTTCTGGTGTCCCGTTTGATGACGGTTGGTCACTCATGGTAAGCCACTGACCTTCTGCCGGGTCATCAGTGAGTTCAACTTTGACTTCCCAGGCTTGGTCGCGAAAATCGACGTTGAATGTTCGTTCGGCAAGGACCGGCTGGTCCTCCAAAGCATCAGTCGGTGTTTCCACGGGCGGTTCATCAGAAACCCTTGGCAGTACATCGGGCAATTCTCGTTCCATCGCCTTTGTTGCGTTATTGACAGCTTGTTGAGCTGCCAGGGGAATCGAATGAACGATTTCATGCCCTGATAACCTGTTGCAGGAACTCATCATCCCATGCGGCCATATGGCGCTTTGATTTGAGGCTGT
>DRJH01000136.1 GCA_011052285.1 Gammaproteobacteria bacterium | reverse complement strand
TGAGAAAGCCGCTGCAGCGATGGGATAGCGTTATGGTGCACAATATTCTGTTGTCGGTAATGCGATGGTCAAGTCCGGGGCTGCCGGTATTCAGGGTTCCAACCTGAAGACAGTACATGCCACCGTGAATGCCCGGGTAATCCGCAATGCCGATGCCCGAATTATCGCTTCGGCCTCAATACATGTGAATGTCGCGCATCTTGATGAAGTTGCTGGCGCCAGCTTGGCTATCGAACAAGCATCCCGCAAGCTGGCGAGAAAACTTGACACAAAAATTCGTAGCTTGGTCACGAAAGAGCAGGCTGTTGGCCCCTCAATGGTTCTCAATATCAGTGGCCTGAAATCCTATAGACACCTCAATGCCATCATGCTGACGCTTGGGCGTTCCACCCCCGGTGTGGAAAATGTCCGACTTGAAGATTTTACCTCGGGTACTGCGACAATATTGATCACCTATCGGGGTGGGCTCCGGGAACTGGCAGATGACCTGGTGCACGAGCACTTCCGGGATTTTCGCCTCGAACCCACCCACGTCACTTCCAATCGAATTGATCTCAGATCGGTGCTGGATAAGGCGGAGTGAGATCGCTGGTAATCAGCAGAATGTCCGTATTTATTCCAGTTTCCGTCCGCTTATTTTCCCTATTATTATTTCTGTTGTCACCACTTTTGGCCGTGACTACCCCCGCGTTCGCTGCAGGACAAAATAGTACACTTTGCCTGCCGGCCAGAACATTTACCCGTGACGACCTGCAACGATATTCCAGGCGTCGGGCACTTCCAGAAAAAACCATGCGTGAGTACTATAAAGGGATTGCACCCAGGGGACCCGGGATTATTGCAACGGCATGGAATTTTATTACTACACCCGAGCTGGGCCCAATGGGCGGTGGTGTATCCCTCGCTACCCTGGCAGGATTATTGGGTAAGGGCGCTCTTGACACTTCTCTTACCCATCTCGGCGGTATCCTGGCGCTGATCCAGTTTGCCAAGGATATTCAATCCGGCAACAAGATGAAGCAGATTAATCTGGCCAAGTCATCGGCCTTCTGGGCAGTGGGTACGTTGCCGTTTTCATCGGCACTGAAAATCTCGGCTGTGGGCATCGTTTTTATTGACTATTATCTGAACAAGCTAGGTACAGCAGCCGCGAGTGGCAAGTCACTGTACTGGTTCAAATCCTATAAAAATTATTATGATCAGAAGCTGGGTTATCACTTGAAGGATATGCCAAGGTGGCAACAACTCATCTTCCAGAGCTACGGGGGCGACATGAAAAAGGCCCTTACGGCAGGGATGATGGGTTTTTGGGGCGATCCTTTCCGTGAATCCTACGAAAAGCGCAAGCGAATCTGGAGTGTTTCCGAGCCGAGCCAGGCCGTTAAGGAACAGATTCGGGATGCCTATGTAGCCAGTATTCTCCCGACATTACTCAATTATTTTCACACCAAGCAAAATGAGAGTGAGCGTAAGGCGGTATTCAAACTGCAATCGAGCTATGACGATATCAGAGATATCCTGCTTAAGAAGGTGGTTTTCAGCGGCAGTGTGACCGCGGAGAATGGTCAGCCACTGGCGGGGGCAAAGCTGACCCTGTTTGGGAACTATCCGGTGACAACCACGCAGAATGCTCGTTGGGCTCTACCGATCAAGGCCTGCCAGATCTACGATGAACAACTCACTCGAGGTACAGGGAAAAATATTGAGATAGAGGCCAGTTATTCGCAACCAAATCATCTTGTACCCATTAAACAAGTCAAGGTAGTCCAGCTGGAAACTCTATCCGGGATATTTTCTCCTGGCGGGGCTACGGTACCCGCTCGGAATCAACCACGACTTGACTTTGTATTACCGACAAAAACGATCAGCAACCTCTCTCTTTCACCGGCCAAGCTCATCTTGAATGACGGAAAAACACGCTCCGTCACGGCAAAACTGGAATACAGTGACGGTACCCGGGAAGATGTTACGCTTTCGCCAGATCTTGTATGGCATTACAGTCAACAGGGCATTGTCAGGATTGACAGGGGAAAGATGACCCTCAGGTCTTCACCCGTTGCTGATATGAAGCTAAAACTTACAGCAGTATTTTCACGAGGTGGAAAAAAGTACTCGAGTACTATACCGATCATGGTGAGCATAAAGGTGGCAAAGAGAACACTAATTCTGGAATCTCTGGGGCCGACGACGTTCAAGAGCATGAAAAAATTCAAGTTACGAACGGTATTGCAGCTATCCGACGGTAGCAGGCAGGATGTGACAAAATCCCCTGATACGGTCTACCATATCAGTCCTTATTCCGGGTCGATATCCAGTCATGGTGATTGGTTTCGGATCTTCTACCACCCGGATGAAGGGAAGTTTGACCGGGAATTTTCGATTCGTTCTACCTATGCTGTTGACGGCAAGTTACTGAAAAGCAATAAGGTTACCTTTCGTTTGCATAAAGACTATGCCTTTATCCCGCTTGCTCGACGCAGGTATAAAACTGGCTCTTATTTATCAGACCTGAAACAGTGGGGCCTGCACAGTGAGGTCAAGGTCTGGCCACCGTGGAAAAAATACTATAGTGATCCTCCCGATCCAGTGTTCCAGGATTCCGTGGTAAAAACGGCGCCCGAATGGGATCATGATGTGGTACCAAAAGGCACCCTGATTACCGTCTATATTCTTCCGGATGTGAACGGAAAGTATGTGAAAATTCCAAATATCATCGGTCTTTCGCGCAATGCGGCACAACAGAGGTTTGCGGTTTTAGATCTTGATCTGTCATTTTTGCAGTCGCTTCGATTTGATCCAAATATTTCCTCTGGTGCGGTAAAAGCACAACAACCGGGATTTGGGAAATATGTGCGCAAAGGTAGCCAAGTGGTCGCTACCCTTAACGCATCACCTGATATTACCGTACCTGATCTGATCGGGAAAACTGAAGTTGAGGCGAGAGATCTCATTCGCCCTTTGTTGTTACAGCTCAAGGTCAAAACAGTACCTCAGTGGGTGCGCGGCTATGCGGCCGGGATGATCGTGAGACAGAACCCGAAAGCAGGGAATGGAAAGTCGGTTAAACCCGGTACCACGATTGCGGTATGGCTTAACCCGGCTTTACCGTCGATCGGGATTACGGTTATTCCCAAAAAAAGAACCTATAAAATGGGCCAACAAATTACGTTTGCAGAAAACGTCAAGCAGCTGAACCCAAATAATAGCTATCATCTCAAATGGGAGAAGGACGGACGATTCATCAGCAACCAGGATTCTTTCACGACGACCTTCGATAAGCCCGGATTGCATTATGTCCAGCTTATCCTGGTGTCCTCTGACCCCAGTGAAAATGATGCAATCATCCAGAATATTCACATAGAGTACCCACCAGAAACTGTGGTCCCCGAGCTCAAGATCGCTGTTCGTCCGGCAGGCCCATATACGTCGGGGACAATGCTGACGTTTAGTGTGATGGGGGGTACTCTTGCTGTCAAAGAATATCGCTGGATCGTTAATGATCAACACATAGGTGTTGGCCGTTCCATTAGCTATCAGTTGGCTGGCAAGGGGAGGTATAGGATTTCACTGGACGCTGTTCGTGAGAACGCAGATAAACTGAAGGCCAGAAAGACCATCATGGTCGTTGATGAACCGATCAGGCCTCTTGGCCGTTGGGTGAACCGATTTGCAGCCAGGGGGACCACAGCCAGTCTTAAGGTATGCAGTGCGTATTGGCAAGGGGGATATGCCTATTCCCAAGGCTTGCTCGCTGCGGTGGTGAAGAAAGGAAAATGGTCCGACTGCAGTATTTTTAACCCTGTTGGTGCAGTCGATGGTTACGATCTGTATACCGGGGAACAGGCGGATGGTCACAACAGTGGCTGGATTGCCTATACGCCTGCTGGTAAAAACAGGCTGCTATTCAGGGTCTATGGTTTTCGTTTCGGTGAACCCCGTAGGGTTTATCACGCAATGCAGGGTTATGTGCGATGGCAGGGAGCGGTCGATGTACAGGGTACAATTGTACCAGCGAGTATTCGATTCAGTGACAAACATTCTCGTGTGGCTACGTTGGAATGGCATACTGAAAAAGGTCTGATCTGCACCGCCCGTATCCACAAGTTCAGGTCCACCGGCTCTGTATCGATTCCCCAGAATGTTTTTATTCATGGGGGGGTTGATAACGAGAAATGCAGCAAGGCAGTAAACAATGGCTACTCCGTCAGTAATGATCCCGGTATGGGAACAAACAGTACACCATCGACAACTACAAAAGCGAGTCAGATCGGCCAGCAGATACAGAATGGATTGAATGTAGGTCCTTCAGCACCAAACTCTACTACTCCAATCTCGGCTACGAGCAAAGGAAATCTTTCCAACGTTTCTGTCAGTCAGCAGAATGTGACCATTACTTTCTGGGATAACAGAAAGGAAGATGGGGATATCATTAATATTTATCTTAACGGTAATTTGCTAAAAGGAGGGCTAACCTTGACAAAGAAAAAACAGTCGTTCGATGTAAGGCTGAATCCTGGGAAAAATATTTTTGAAGTCGAGGCGGTCAATGAGGGGACGGATCCTCCCAACACTGCCGCGGTCAGAATTTCGCATGTCACGCAGGGTAGAGGCACTCAAATTTATCAGCGAAAGAGTGGCCAGAGGGCAAGTATGATGCTGCTGGCACCTTGAAATTTATGTTGAAGTATCGGGAGAAAACAATATGAAAATTATGAAAATAAGGTTATTTGTCGTCACAGTGTCCCTGGCTCTCATCACTGCCTGTGCAGGGCCGGCGGGGCTCCAGCAAGCCGATGACTATTATGCCGGCAAGGATTATCTCAAGGCGGCTCAAGCCTATCAGCAGCTTCTTACTTTGTCGGATCTGGGTATGGATTTGCGTGCCCGGATTGATGCCAAACTGGTGAAGCTCAAAGTTCTTATCACCGAAGAGTATCTTGTAAGTACGCAACAACAACGTCAAGCCCAACCCTATACCACTGTTCCCACCTATGAAGGAGCAATAAAAAATCTTGAAAACGTTATTCTCTGGGATGATGGACAGGCAAGACTGGCCAAGCAGATCGCCATTCTGAAAGAACAGGCTCAACAACTCAGTGATAAAGCTGCCGAATACTATCGAACAGCGCTGCAAGCATCCAGATCATTTCACTTTACTGAGGCCCTGGACGCACTGAACAGGGCGATTGCGCTGAACCCACAGTCCAAATATCTAATGACTGGCAGGAAAATAGAAAAACAGCATAAATTATTTAACAAGGTAGCAGATTCTCTGGCTAAACGTTCGTTGACCCAGGCATTAAAGCAGTTTGATATTCTTTCGGCCACCTACCCAAAACCTCTTGATTTGGCACAAACTTCTTTACTCGAACAAGTCGTTAGCCTTATTGTAGAGAAGTCCCGTACGATGACCACTGCAGGGCAGTGGCTACAGGCACTGGACTATCTGCAGAGTTGGCATATGCCGACACTGGCTACCCGAATCAAGCTGGTCTATCAAGAAGGTGCGCAGCATTATGTTGATGTAGCTAAGGATGCACTGAAAAATGGGTATCCACATAAAGCCTATCTCTACACATTGCGTGCGGCAGAATTGGACCCAAGGAACCCGGAGGTTTTTGACCTCAGCAAGCGGGCGGGTGACAAAGTTGACGAAAGCATTCAGAGCTATATTGCAGTAGCAAGCTTTGATTCACCTTCTAACGAACCCGATGCTGGCCGGCAGTTTTCAGATTCCTTGATCAGCTACCTGTACAGTATTTTGCCGTACGGTATCAATATTCTTGAACGGGACAAGATTGATTATCTTCTGAAAGAGAACCGTGAGCGAATCGGTGCGCTTGGCAAGATACTCGGTGCTGACTTGGTGGTAACAGGCACCGTCTCGCTTTTCAAGGTTGACAGCTCTATTGACAAAAGAACGGCCACCGTGAAGATACAGGTAGGTGAAGAGACGGTTGAAAATCCGGAGTTTACACAAATGGTCAGGCTCTATGGTGTAGATACGACCCATTGGCCGGATATTCCGCCACGAACCATCAAGAAGGGCAACATTCAACTGCTCAAATATACCAAGGGAACGGGACAGAAGAAGGGCTTTGCCAAGGTCAGTATCCGGATTTTTGATACCGAGAAGGGCACGATTTCCTTTGTTAAGGACTACAATGCAGATCTATCCAAGGTCGCCAGGTTTCAGGATGAGGTTGCCGATGCCGGGATTAAATATATCCCGCTGAATCTACCGACAGATACGGAAATCCTGGAAGAAATGCGAAAAGGGATCATCAAGGAAATTGCCAAGGTTGTTCAGGCCTCTTTTGGCAAAAGAGAGACCCGTTTTTTGAATCAAGTGCAATTTTATCTGGGTCGGCGTGAGTACGAAGCTGCCCTACAACCGTTGGCAAAAGGACATTTCTACTGTCAAAAGTCCAACATTGAGAAATCAGTGGCAGCGTGCAAAGAAATCTCACGTTTGATTACCAAGCAGGTGCAATGAGGAGAGGTCATGGCTATTCCAGGACAGAAATCCATCCTGCTTTTGGTTGCGGCCTTCTCCATTGTATCCTGTGGTGGTGGCTCTTACGCAGTGGTGAGGGTTGGCGGGTCCACACAACGGGTTTTGGTGCTTGACCGTAACGTAGAGGATACGTTGCTCTTTATCCAATCCCTACCCAGGCAGCTTCCCGGAGGTGAAATCCTTGTGCGAGCTGGCTTTCAAAACCGGTTTGCAGGCGAGGATGTTTGGGCGGAAATTAAATTTGTGTTTCTCGACGAAAACAAGGCCGCCATTGATGAGACGGAGTGGATGAAAACACGATTTCCTGCCTCTCAGGTAACGACCGTACAGGGTAGCAGCATTACAACACAAGCCAAGAGTTACCTTATATTGATCAGGAATATTTATACACTAAGTGGAAATAAACCTATTGGTTACGGAAAGTTATATGAGATACCTGGTGTTATTTCCATTCTATCACGCTGATACTTCCGAGGACTGACAAGATGGGATCATTTATCGGCAAAGCGGTATTCTGGTTTTTTTTCGCAGGCTTTTTTCTCTCATCCGGCTGTACCGTCAATGAACCCCCTCAGAATAACGTCTCTTATCAGCCTGCTCCCTACCCTGGGCAGATTTCGCAGGAAACCCTGAAACGGCTTAAGAACCAATATCCAGAGGGGTTTTTCAAGCAGATGAAAAAAGTTGTTCCGGAGGCTAAGAAATTACGTATCGGTATTGCGATGTTTGTGGGCAGTGGCAGTGTGGCCAATCTCGCTACGCCGACAACCGAGATCTTCTCCACCACGTTTGTGCAAACCGGCCTGTTCAAGATTTACAGTCGTGATAAGCTGGATAAAATCGTTGCCGAAGTCGAACTTGGCATGACAGGCCTTGTCGACCCTGCGACCGCACAGCAGGCCGGAAAACTAGCCGGTCTGCAGTTTCTCCTTACCGGTAAACTGTCAGTGCTGCAGGGCAAACAGCGGATGGATATCAAGGTCATTAATGTTGCAACTGGCGAGATTGTCCTGGTTGAGAAGACAGAAGGAATAATCGACACGGGAAACTCCAAATTTCTTGCGCACCGGCTTGCAAGGAGGCTGGCCGAGAAATATTACGCGAAACACTAATTCTTCACTCCCAGGACATGCCCGAGGAGGCATTGAGTATGCAAACCACAACGCACCCCATACGATCAACCTCTACTTATTACCTTTCTTGCTTGTTTCTGGTAGCTAGTCTGTTATCCGCTTGTGCGTCACCGAAACCCGTTGCCGTGCTGAAAACGAATCGGGTGGCGCCCACTGCACGGCTTCCGGGAGCCATGCTCAACCAGATAACGGTTGAGGATATGCGTAGCACAGCCGATCTTATGGCCAGAGATCTTGTACTTCAGCCCTTTATCTCCAGGGCTTCAAAACCGCCTGTTATCGCCGTGAAACCGATCGAGAATAAATCCGATCTCATCATAGACCCCGATATTTTTCAAAAGACGATCCGGGTACACCTCATGGAACAAGCCGGGGGAAGAGTGCTGTTCCGTGATGAAGTAGCCCACCAATACACCCTTGACGAGAGGATGAAACAGACCGGGACACTGCAAATATCCTCCATCACCACGCAACAGCGTGTGCAACAGCCGACCCGAATCGGCCAGCCGATCCAGACGATCACCCAAAGTCAAACGAAGACGGTAACACGTGAGGCGGGCGAGGTAACCAAAAGAGTCGCTGACGTGAACTATTTTCTTACCGGCCTGATTTATTCAAGTAAGGAAGTGGTTGCCAGTGGTGCAGCAAAAGGCATGCGCTATTTTCAATTCCAGTTCAGGGTCACTGATGCGCAAACCAATATTATCGTCTGGGAAAAGGAATACCTGGTCAAACGACAAGGGAGCTTTCAGTAACGATTTATATACCGCCAGTAACGATTCAGCGTGTTTAGATTTTGGTTCAGTACAAGGCATTTTCGCACGGAGAATATGAGCATATAGGTCATATGTGACCATTCGAGTACGAACACACGCCGTAATGGCACAAAAGATGAATGCACTGAATAGCGACTCACCCCGCTTCGCGGCCCCCAATCCGAGAATAACAAAATCAATCACAAATTTGTTATTCAAGAGTTACGTTAGAAATAACATATTGCAATATTACATGATCTGTTGTAATATTGCTTTCATGATTACCGACGACCTTATGGCCAAAAAGCTTGCAGTGCTCGGTCATCCAACACGGCTGGCTATCATACGCCTTCTAGTCCGCGCTGGTCCGGCTGGTCTGGCAGCCGGTCATCTGGGCAGGCAGTTAAACACTGCCCCCAATGCCTTGACGTTCCATTTACAAAGGCTTGCCCATACCGGTTTGATCACACCGCGGCGACAAGGCCAGTTCATTATCTATTCGGCCGTATTCCCCGATTTACTGAGACTCGCGGAGACGCTCGTGGGCGCCTGCTGCGCCAACTCCCCGGACAAGTGCGGACCACAGTGTCCGTCTGAAAATGACACCGTCGGCAGCCCTTACCCAAAAATAGTCCCTCAAAAGGAGCTTTGAGATGATAACCATCGATGCCAAAATATTGCGCTCATGGCAAATCGACCAGCGATACTTCATACTGGTAGATACGTTGCCGCTATCGGCATACGAAAAAGGCCATTTGCCGGGTGCCATATCCATCGCTTCGGACGACATCATCGAACTAGCCCCATTACGGCTGCCAGATAAGGACACCGTGATTGTGGTCTATTGTGCCAGCAAAGAATGTAAACGCGCGGGACTGGCAGCCGAACGTCTGGAAGTGCTCGGCTATACCCGGATCACTTATTTCTCTGACGGAAAAAAAGGCTGGGTCACCGCCGGATATTTACTGGAGTAGCCAAGGGAACATGGGCTTGACGAAAGAACCGATGCTAACGGTGCCAATCTATGTGGGGGCTGCAATTTTCGAAATCGCGGGCTGTTTTGCCTTTTGGGCCTGGCTAAGATTGGAGCACAGTGCCTGGTGGCTACTCCCCGGCATGGCTAGCCTCGCCCTTTTCGCCCTGTTGTTGACCCGTGTGGATATTGCATTTGCCGGTCGCGCCTATGCGGCATATGGCGGCATCTATATTATCAGTTCACTAATCTGGCTCTGGCTGGTCGAGAGAAAAATGCCGGATCGGTGGGATATGCTTGGCGCGGCGCTATGCCTGATTGGTGCCGGAATAATTTTGTTCGGTCCAAGAACGGGCGCATCCTGACTCCGGATTTTCTGTGAACAGGCCCTAAATTCTATCACCCGAAATCTGGCTAAACTGGGCCGCATCCATAAAGAACACACCCTCTTCACCGTCATCGGGATACCGATGTCCTGCCATTCTACTACGCCGCTGCAACTCGAGTGAAATCGCCGATGTTTGCGCCTCAGTCAAACAAGCCAGTCCACGGCGTCACCCGGCTCTCGGGCAACCAACGAGCGGCCTCCGTGGGGGCTTTTTCCTTCAGATGGCCGAGTATTTTTTTGATCACCAAAGTACCCTCGACGCAGGCGATGGCCTTGACGGCGGCGCCGCAAAAAATAATTCGGCAATTACTCGATGAGTACATGGCTCACCAAAAAAGCACTAACAAGAGCTTAATATTGATTATTTCAGGCTCCACTACAATCAGGTGAAAACTTCGTAGTTATAATTCGAAGTGCTATCAATGATGTTATGACGAAAATACTCAGTAGTACTTCATTTGTATTGCGTTCAGCATACCAGAGGCTTATTAACTCACCAATCAGTACCACAAGTGCTACGTCAAGAATAAAAGTAACCTTGACGCGCCCAATTAACAGATAAGACTGGAATACTCGAATAAGTTCAAATGAGGCTAGAATAATTACCGTATCTCTAATCATTCCCTCCGCACCATGAGACCAGTTATCTGGATATGAATAATACAGGCCAACCAGTAAATTAATAAACCCTGAGGCCATCCATAGATAAATAGCCATCATTAGTATTCCAATAAAAAAACCAATAATGTGAGAGTGCCATTCATTAGACAATATGAATGTTTTGTAGGTTGGCTCAGTCGTAATTGAGTTGTCTTCCATAAATATTCCATAAGAGTTAGGTAGGGAGCCATCCTATAACGGTTGTGTTTCAGCGATATGACAAACAAATAAGAATAGTTGCGACAGGAAGTCGCATGTGCAGATCACGTTCGTCTGCAGAGGTCTTTACTCCCGTATCCTCTGATCCCGCTGTCACCGATGCGACCGGAATTGGGTTTGTCCAATAGGTCGGCAAGAACAACCTTGCTCCGCAGGCTGACTGCAAGGGTTTGCGCCAGGGCTTCAATGCCCGGTGAGGGCTCAAAAAAGACCACTTTCCCCTGTATGATCTGTTCAATCCATCCGGTCAGTGCCAGCCAATCGTATCTTATTGTTTATAAGCAACTTGTATTTTCGAGACTTGGGGAAATCAGCCAATTTACCAAATTATTGGGTGATTTTTGACAAAGATGGGCTAACAATATTGTTTGACAAGCATTTGATTTGGCAGATAGAGTACCTGCAGGCTGACTAAATTGGAGACCGGATATGAGTACTGATACACAAGTTACCCTGGATAGCGAAGGCTACCTGGTCGACCCAGAAGACTGGGATGAACAAGTTGCCACTGAGCTGGCCACCAGCGAAAGCTTGGTGCTCACAGAGGAATGCTGGCCGATTCTCAACTTCATGCGGGACTACTGGATGGAGAACAAGGTGGCACCGGATGTGCGTCATGTAGTCGGATTTCTGGTTAATGAATATGATTACGACAAGAAAATTGCCAAGCAGCACTTGTTCACATTATTTCCCTATGGTTATGTGAAACAGGCCTGTAAGATTGCCGGGATGCGACGCCCGCGCGCCTGGAGTACGGGTTGATCCCGGCTTGTCAGCCGTGGGCCGGGCTTGTCTAAATGCGGGGTTGGGCATCAAAGTGTCATTGCGAAAAACAATAGATATACTACCGGTGCCACACCGGTCAGTGGACCTGATCGGGTGCTGAAACAAAACCAGGAAATGGGTGTTATGAAGAAAAAGATCGTCATCGTCGGAAACGGTTTTGCTTCCCTGTTTTTTATCGGCTATTTTCTGCCATTGCCGTTATTTCCTGTTTTCGCATTCTTTCTTCGTCGAATTTATTCGCGTTATGACATTACGGTTATCGGGAATGGCCGGTTTATCTATTTCCCCGCCATCCCCGAATTCATAATCGGGAAAAAAACAAAGGACGGTATTACGCTTAATATCCGTCCCTGGCTGTGGCGCCGAGACATCCGCTTTATTGACGACAGGGTTGTCGATATTCAGGACGGTGGGAGAACCGTACTGACCACACAAGGCCGTTATACCAATGATGCCCTGTTTATCGGTACGGGCCCCGCCTTCAGGGTCGATGACATTCCCGGCACCCGCGAGCATACCTTTTCACCCTGTGACGGACCGGATGATATGAATGCATTCATGCAAAGGCTGGAAGGCCTGCAGGAAGGCATCATCTACGTGGGTTTCAAGCTCAACAAGCGCGACGGTTTTGTCGCCGGCCGCGGGGGGCAGATGTACGAATGCGCCTGCCTGCTCGACTACGCCCTAAAAGAAAAGGGCCTGCGGGACAAATTCGAGATTCATCTTTTTTCTCCGGATATTAAACCGGGAGAAACCGGCGCCATCACCGACAGACTACTGGAACGCGATATTATCCTCGACTATGGCTATGAGCCGGCGGCGTTTCTCGATGGCGGCATGCGCGATGCGGACGGCTCTTTCCGAAAAGTGGATCTGGTCCTGTTTACACCCGGCATCACGGCGCCTGACTGGGTACGGCAGTCCTGCCTGCCGGTTTCCGTTGGCGGGCATATTGAGGTCGACAAGTTTGGTCGCGTAAGGGGCCTGGACGATGTATTCGCGGCCGGTGATTGCAGTAACCATGAGAACCCACCGCCCTGGATACCCCATCAGGCCCACATGGCACAATTGCGCTCGGAGGCGGCGGCGAAAAACATGCGGGCCGTGTTAAGCGGCCAAGAGCCCTCGCGCACCTATCGCTTCGAACTCTCCTGCATTCTCAACATGGAGAACGATGCGCTGTGGTTGCATGCATCCAGTGACAACAAACCCCCATTCCGGAATATTTTTCCACGTCATTCCCGGAAACTGATTACCGTCAAGAACATGTTCGAACGGTTATACCTGTTCTATTTGCGTTACCTATAACGAGAGGCGTTTGCCATACAATCACTCAGCGGAGTATGCCCCGTTATCACGGTCTCGCACACCCCACGCGTGGAATTTCGCTTGCGTCTGCCCGACACCCACCGCACCCTTGTCCAGGTAGAGTGGAAGAAAAGGCTTACCAGCAGGAACTGCTTAGGTTCCAGGCCACGGCATAGTTAATGGTAAAGTTCTGACCGGTCGCTGCGGGATGTGTTGTGCTTAAGGTTGCGGTACGTGAGCCTGGCGAGGTGCCGCTGAAGCACCAATTAGCCCTCGGCCTCGGGTTACTACGTGGTCGCGGGCCCTTTACCACGGTCACGACATAACTCCCTGGACCGACACGAAAATGATAATTGACACGACTGAGAGAATTCAAGGTCAAACTTTGGCTAGCCAACAACCTGCCGCCCTGCCGCAACCGGACCTTGATACCGTAGCCGAACAATCGGCTACTGCTGTTGTTAATCGACACCGTCCCATAAATTCCTTGCTTCAGACTTACGGTGGGGACTTGCATCTGCAAAGCAGGTTGGCCCGACCTTAGATTTTTCAGAATATCGGGATTAATCTGTACCAGTGGCGGCGTTGCGGTAGCCGTGCCGGCAAAAAAAAGTAGTGACATGCAGGCGGTTGCATAAATATGACTTGACTTCATTTCGATTCTCCTTTGTCCAAGGTATTCAATCTTCATCCACTTAGTCGCCGCCATTACCTTGCAGGTTCACATTAAAATGGCTCCGACTCCTTTATTTTACTGTGGATTTATAAAATATCAGGGCTCGGCACACTTACTTTTTCAAGCCTTGGCCCGATTCCCCCTGATTTTCGTTAAATACCGCAAGTACCCGCCTCAAATCATGGCAAAATCGACCTCAAATCCGTTTCCCCTTGCTATGATTCCTATTCTCGGACAGCCTCCTGCATAACTTGCCGTGCACTTACGTACTTTTCATCCCGGCCACTATATTCTCAGGCACTGGCAAGGCCTGTTGCCGCTATGGGTCAGTGTCGTGGTCAACCTGGTGGCGTTACGTATACTGGCAAGCCTCGTGCAGCCCCTGTTGTCACCCCCAAAGGCAGCGATCGCTGTTCTGTTCGCGTATGTCCTGTTCGCACACATCATTTTACTGGTCTGGCAAGTGGTCGGAGTGTTGCGCGCTGCGGAGCGCTATTCCTCACACAGTGGCTTTCACACCCCGGCACTGGGTGCCCAAATCATCGCCATCATGGCAATCATCCTGACCTTGCCACAATATATGGACGCTTATCATTCAACCCTTCCCCCACCAGCTGCCGCCGATTATCTGGAGCGGATGGATCGCGAACATGCTGCACAGTACGTTCTGCAAGTTTCACCGGATGGGCGGAGCCTGTCCTTCTCCGGCTTGATTGCATTGGGTGCAACCCGACGGGTCCGGGCCATACTGCTTAAGAACACGACGGTACGCAAACTGCTGATCACCAGCAAAGGTGGCAATATCTACGAAGCGCGGGGTATTGCCAAAGCCGTAATGGACTACAGCCTGGCAACCCATGCCATAGGTGAATGCAGCTCAGCCTGTACCCTGGTCTTTGCAGCCGGTAGAATCCGCACCCTGGCGCCGGGAGCACAACTGGGCTTTCATCAGTACCGCCTGGAACAAACACGGCGTATTCCCAATGTTGATCCCGGACAGGAGCAGGAGCGCGACCGGAAATTCTTTCTGTCCCGTGGCTTCTCTGACGATTTCGTGGCCAGGATTTTTCAAGCCAGCCCTGTCGGAATCTGGTTTCCGAACACGCGGCAACTGCTCTCGGCCCATGCCATACAGCGGATTGATGTAGTAGAATAGCTCGCCCTTGCCTGCCCCGGTCGTGCCATGAATCCTTCACCAACCACCCTCCCCTTTGTGGCCTCCCAGACCACGCACAACAACCTGGGGCTGGGCTATGCCCTGTTTGCCTACAGCTTCTGGGGCCTGGTCCCGATTTTTTTCAAACAACTGGCCTTTGCCGATGCCCCGACCATCATTGCCCACCGCATTATCTGGTCGGTATTTTTTCTAACCCTGGTGCTTCTGTTCAAAAACGGTTGGTCGGTATTCCGTCAGTTTGCTGCATTAGGAAAAAACCTGTGGTGGCTGGCCCTGAACAGCCTGTTGATTGCCAGCAACTGGCTGATTTTTGTCTGGGCGGTCAACCAGGGCCGGATTCTGGAAACCAGTCTGGGCTACTTTATCACCCCGCTGATCAGTATTATTCTGGGAGTGCTTTTTCTCGGTGAACGTCTACGTGGCTTCGAGAGAATCGCCATCGCGCTGGCTGCTACCGGAACGGCCTATTTGGCAGTTGGCCTGGGCCATCTGCCCTGGATTTCTCTGGCCCTGGCTCTATTATTCGGTTTCTATGGCCTGGTCAAAAAACGCTTGAATACCGGCGCACTACATGGTCTGTTTCTGGAAACCGGTTTCCTGCTGACCCCAGCACTGGGCTTTCTATTATTGTATCCACAAGCAGGGAACGAATATTTTTTTGACCTCACAATCGACCGTCAACTACTGCTGGCCAGCAGCGGGCTGGCCACCTGCATACCGTTACTAGCCTTTGCCGGCGCCGCCAGACGCTTACCCCTGTCGATGCTCGGCTTTATGCAGTACCTGGCTCCCACCTTGAGTATGCTGGTCGCGGTCTTTATCTATGATGAACCCTTTACCCAAACTCACCTAATCGTTTTCAGTCTGATCTGGGCCGGCCTTGTGATTTATAGCACCGGAAATTTTCTCCGGGCCTCCGCGGCCAGTAAGCAACGAGCCCAACTGTCCATAGAGCAAACGACGGCCCGGTGAATGGCTCAGAAATGCTTCGTCGGTGAGGAAATACAGCCTCCTGGGCAAATGAACCAGTAGAATAGAGCGGGTGCCAGCTTCGGAGTAAATCTGATTATCAAGCCATCGCCACGAATAACGTACCTCAAACCCAATGCTTACGGGAGCTATTATTACAAATACTTCCCCAATGCATCCCGAGAACAACATGATAGCCCGCAAACAATTTATTCTTTATTCGATTATTGTCCCGGTACTGATACTGCTGCTGGCCCTGATCCGGCCCTGGGCACTCTGGCTGCTGGTCGTTGTTATACCGATCATCGGCCTGGGAATTTATGACCTTCTGCAGCGCAAACATACCTTGCTACGTATTTATCCTGTGATTGGGCACCTGCGCTTTGTGTTTGAATCCATCCGCCCGGAGATCCAGCAGTATTTCGTTGAATCGGACACCAACGGCATTCCGGTCAGTCGCGAATTCCGTTCACTGGTATACCAACGCGCCAAGGGGGTACGGGATACCCGGCCTTTCGGCACCCTGTTCGATACCTATCGGGACGGCTATGAATGGATCAACCATTCGCTGGCCCCCAAGCCGGTCAGGGAACAGCAACCACGCGTAATCTTCGGCCACGGCAAACAACCCTATGCAGCCTCGCCGCTCAATATCTCTGCCATGAGTTTCGGCGCCCTTAGCTGTAATGCTATCCTGGCCCTGAACAAGGGAGCCAGAATCGGCGACTTCGCCCACAATACCGGTGAGGGAGGGCTGAGCCCCTACCACCAACAATACGGCGGTGACCTCATCTGGCAAATTGGTACCGGCTATTTCGGTTGTCGCAATTGCGATGGCGGCTTTGATCCCGATCTTTTTGCTGAAAAAGCCGGTAAAGATGGGGTCAAGATGATTGAGATCAAACTCTCCCAGGGCGCCAAACCGGG
>DRJH01000135.1 GCA_011052285.1 Gammaproteobacteria bacterium | reverse complement strand
TGCAGATGATACGCGCCTCTTCCCGATCCAGCCTGATTGGGTCATGGGTCTTTATGCAGGAGACCCGGTTACCGGACAACCTGCGCTGAAACGCATCCTCGGTTATCTGGCGCGCGTCCGGTGGAATGGTATCCGGTACAGGTGTTATGCCGGCGGCTTCGAGAAGCCGACGAATAACATTGTAGGTCCACATCGAGCCCGACCGCGACATACCGGCCACGAAGATAAGCGGTTTCAGTCCCTGTCTGTTGTGATGATGGATGTTCATATCGATAACTGATTGAGCGCAGGTGTAAAAAGGCCTCCAGAATGATAAAATATATGCGTTCGGATCCAGGCGACAATACCATCGGGGCGGGTGAAGAATGGCATAAATGAGGGTGTGCTGCCACCCCTTGCCGGCCATGCGATTACCCAGCTGCAGGTGCGTAAAAATAGCCACTCATCATCATTACTGTATACTACTTGTTCGGACCACCACGAGATAAACCGGGACAATGATGTTTATTATCACTGCCTCTGATCTGAAACGCTTTTCGGGCGCCTGCTGAGGTCGGTTACGGGTTTTTTCCATGGCATCATCGTCCGACAGGTTACGAAAGCAGGCGCTGGACTCTATTAACAGGCAGCAGTTCAGTACTGCCAAAGCCGTTCTTGAGAAGTTATGCCTTCAACAACCGGGAGATATTCAAGTCTGGTTAATGCTTGGCGCAGTTTATGGAATATTGTGTGACTATCGCGCTGCAGAGAAGTGTTGCAGGAAAGTGCTTCGATTAAATTCAGGCGTTCCGGAGGCGCACCTTAACCTGGGAAATGTCCTGAAGGCCCAGTTGAGATACCAGGAGGCAATAGCCAGCTACCATGAAGCTATACGTTGTAGATCAGACTACCTCAGCGCCTACCACTGTCTAGGTAATCTGTTTCGTGAAGTGATGATGCATGACAGGGCGGTAGAGACTTTCAGGATTGCTCTGAAAATATCCCCGGATAATCCATCGGTTCTTTACGACCTCGCAAATACCTACAGGGCGCGGGGTGAAATTGTAGAGGCGGTCAGGTGCTTCCAGCGGGTGTTGGCATTAAACCCCGGTCACACACTCGCCCAGATGAACCTGGCCGTTTGCATGAATCATGATAGTTCATATGATCGCGAGTCGGTTTACAGAGAGCACTGCAACTGGGGACAAATGCTGGAGAAAGGGCAATCTGAAACCGGCTGCTTTGATAATATCGCGGATCCTGAGCGCCAGCTCCGCATTGGCTATGTGTCGGCAGATTTTCGCATGCATTCGGTTGCCTTTTTCTTTGAGTCCTTGTTGGCGAACCGTGACACCGGGCAATTCGAGGTCATCTGCTACTCCGAAGTGGAGCAGGCGGATGAAATGACAGCTAATCTGCGCTCCTTGTCAGATGGATGGCGGGATACCCGCGGACTCAGTGATTCCGATATGTACTCCATGATACAGGCCGATTCCATAGACATTCTGGTAGATCTCGCGGGCTTGACGCATGGGCATCGATTGGGTGTATTCGCCATGAAGCCCGCACCGGTTCAGGTAAACTACCTGGGCTATGCAGGCACAACAGGCTTGTCAAGAATGGATTACAGGATTACCGACAACCTGACAGATCCGCCAGGCGATAGCGATAAGTATCATACCGAGACGCTGATTCGTCTGCCGCAATGTTTTCTATGTTACAAACCGCCGCTTGCATCGCCTCCGGTTTCCGCCTCGCCGGCACAGACTTCCGGGCACGTTACTTTTGGCTCATTTAATGACCTGACCAAGGTGTCTCCCGATGTTGTCCGGGTCTGGGCGGAGATCCTGAAACAAGTGCCCGATTCGAGGTTTGTCTGCAAAGCCCGCCAATTGAAGGATGCGTCAGTATGCGCCAGGTACTACGAGCTGTTTTCCGGGCATGGTATTGCGTCTGACCGTATAGATCTGCTGGGTCAGGTGGAATCGGCTGCAGCGCATCTTGAACTGTATTCGCGTATTGATATCGGCCTGGACACCTTCCCCTACAATGGAACAACGACAACGTGTGAGGCGCTCTGGATGGGCATACCTGTGGTAGGCATCAGAGGTGAAAGGCATATATCACGCGTAGGGCTTAGCTTGCTCCGTAATCTGGGACTCAATGAGTTCGTTGCCAATGATGCGCAGGGGTATATAGCTATAGCATCCAGCCTGGCAAATAACCTGGAGTATCTGTCTGAACTGCGCGCTGGTTTACGTCAGCGGCTGGTGGCCTCCCCGGTTTGTGACGCTGTGAATTTCACCCGGCAGCTCGAAGGCGCATACAGAAATATGTGGCGCACATATTGTGCCGGTACGGGTAGAAGCAACGGCCATGGCGGACAATAAGCTGGCCGGCTGGCTGTTGGCTGCCAACAGGAGTTGCCACGAAGGCAACCTGGCCCTGGCAGAACTGATATGCAGGCATATTCTGGAGACCGTCGGGAGTCAGCTGGATGCGCTTGCACTACTCGGGTTGATTGCCCTGAAGGTCCGTATGTATGATTTTGCGATCGATAATCTGGGCAAGGCGCTCAAACTGGACAAGAATAATGTCCTGGCCCGAAAATATCTACGGATTGCACACGAGCAGTCAATATCGCAGGAGCATAAGTCGGTCAGGGGGCAAACTCGATACCTGTTGATTAAAGCATGGGGGTGCGGATTCTGGTCAGATATGGATCACGTTATGGGACAGCTCCTGCTGGCAGAACTCACCGGCAGGATTCCGGTTGTACACTGGGGAGGAAACAGCCGTTTCAGCGACAATAGTGACCGTAACGCCTTTGAAGAATTTTTCCAGCCGGTGTCCAATATCAGCCTGCCTGAATTGCAAAAAGAGTCAGCCACCTATTACCCGCCGAAATGGACGCGTAACAACCTTGCCGACGGCGCCTTGAATCAATGGAACGGGTGCCATTCCCGAGTTGCCGGGCTGTATTTGCTGAACCGTCCGGAATCCGTAGTCATATCGGATTTTCACACTCCGGTCAGGAACCTGATACCATGGATAAGAACGGAACACCCGTTGTTTGGAATGAATCGTCAGGCGTTGTACCGCTACCTGTATGCAAAATACATTAAACTGCAACCGGCGATTGAGGCCGGGATCGAGGTGTTTTATCAGCAGCACATGAAAGGCAAATCGATGTTGGGAATACATGTGCGGCGTAGCGACAAAGTCGTTGAGTCTTCGTCTGCAGGGTTGCAGGAGATCGAAAAACTGTGCCTGGAGCGTGTTGACAGATACCTCTCCCGTTCCAGGGACGCACATCTGTTTCTTCTCACTGATTCAACCGCTGTTCTTGATATATACAGGGAGAGATACCAGGATCGCCTTAATTATATTGATTGTGTACGAACGGATGGAGACACCGGGATACATTTTTTAAACAACGCCAGCAAGAAGCGGGTTGGCATTGATGTGGTGAAAGACGTCTATCTCGCCGCGAAATGTGATTATTTTGTAGGCAATGCGCGTTCTAACGTATCAACGTCCGTTCTTCACATAAAGGATTGGTCGCCGGACAAAGGCACCCTGTATGGAGACAACGTTCTGGATGAGGAAAATATTTTTATACATAAACGCTAGCATTCATCTCGCACCAATACCGTCCTGAGTTAATAGTGAACACAGATGCAGAAATTCTTTATCCTCACACCATGTCTGAACGCCACCCGTTATATCGATGACACAGTTTTAAGCGTCATCAGCCAGATCGGTGACTTCTCTGTATATTACCATGTCCAGGATGGCGGGTCGTCTGATGGCACAGTAAATAAACTCGAGCGATGGTCAGAAATCATTGCTTCCGGATCGTGCCCCCAGTTACGTAACGATATCAGCTTCTCATACAGCTCTCTGCCGGATTCCGGCATTTATGATGCCATCAATAATGGTTTCAGTCATAAATTCATCCACAATTCAGACGGCATAATGATGACCTGGATCAACGCCGGTGACAGGCTCGAACAGGGTGCGCTGCAAACGGTTTCCAGGCTGCGGCAAACTAACCCCAGTATATCGTGGCTATCGGGTGGATTTGCGCAAATAAACGATGAGGGTTCGGTAATAGCGAGTACATCCGGTGGCACCCCGGTATCGCAGGTTGCAATGGCCGCAGGATTGTATGAAGGCCGATTGCTGGGCTTCATGCAGCAAGAGGGTGTTTTCTGGGCATCCGGGTTGTGGAAACAGTCCGGCGGAGTGATCAATAAGGCATTGAAACTGGCCGGTGACTTCGATCTCTGGCGGCAGTTCTCTAAACACGCTCCATGCTACAAAGTGAATACGATAACAGGGTGTTTCCGTCGCCATGAAAGCGGACTGTCGTCAAATATAGAGCGCTATTACAAGGAAATTGACACCTTGCTGGAAGGTGGAGACCTGGATATGCGGGACAGGCTTGTCCGTAAGCTCCATGATTTAAGCGACAGAAGAGACGGCAATGGGATGATTCAGGCCGGTTTTACAGGTCCTGTTGTCCAATGGGATGTATCGGCAAATACATGGGAAATTAAAATGTCGATAATAAATCCACAGAGACCTTCCAGCTGATTTTGATTCGCCAAACGACTGGTTTAACCCGGGTGTTACGCCCCAACTTTGAGAATAATGCGCTGATACAATACAGATCACTGAGATCCAGTCCTTAAATATGTATGAAGACAAACAAAAAATTCAGAATCTCATGGCAAAAGGCCAGTTTCAGTGGGCACTTTTGCTTGCACAAAAACTACATGAATCAAATCCTGATGATCAGGATGTATTGATTCTATTGGGTCTGATTTATGGCGCGATGAAGAATTACGGGGCGGCTGAACCCTGCTTTAGAAAGGTTATCAGTATTTCGCCTGATAATCCCAGGGCTAATATGGGGCTTGCCGATACACTGGCTGGAATGAGGAGGTTCGCGGATGCCATAGGCTATTATCGTCGTGTACTTCTCGTTAAACAGGACTTGCCCGGGCTGTATATTAATTATGGCAACTGTCTGCAACGTGAAAGAAAAACCGGGGAAGCGATAGAGGCTTTCCTCAACGCCCTGAAACTTGATCTATGGCTTGCTCTGGCACACCGTAATCTGGCTCTTCTTTATGAGGGGATGCAAAGGGTAGATGATGCTCGCAAACATGCGGAGCTTGCGGTTCAGTGCAATGAAGATGGCGTTGAGTCACATATAGTAATCTCGACGCTGGACATCAGGGGGAACAGACCGGATCTTGCCAAAGAGCGTTTAGAGAGATTGCTGCAAAAAACCTCTAAATCCTTGAGGTAATCCCCCGGCTCTGCCGGGGGACTCCCAAAGGTTTGACCTATACAGCGGTCATTGTGAATCTTGAATCTCTGCCAAGAG
>DRJH01000134.1 GCA_011052285.1 Gammaproteobacteria bacterium | reverse complement strand
TTTCATCATGGATCCTTTGGCCGGGATCAAACCCCACAAGGATACCAGCTGGTTTTTGATGCTGGCCGCTCGGCAACGGGGCCATGAGGTCTTTCATCTCGAGCCTTCTGATCTGTCACTGGATAATGCACAACTGCTGGGTCGGGTGACGCCACTGGAAATCAGTGTTGAGCAGCCTTTTGTTGCCGGCAATCCGCACCTGCTAGCCATGGATAACATGGACGTGGTGTTCGTGCGTACGGACCCACCTTTTGACCGCCGTTATTTCTACACTACCTTGCTACTGGATTTCCTGCCGGCCACGACCCGTGTTATTAATCGGCCCGAGGGCGTGCGCAATTGGAATGAAAAGCTGGCTGCGCTGCACTACGCCCATTTGGGGCCAAAAACCCTGATCAGTCGTGATCATACCCAGATTCTACAATTTATCAGGGAAACCGGCCGTACCACCATCAAGCCGGTCGATGGTTTTGGTGGCCACAATATATTCTTTCTGCAGCCGGGGCAGACGGATGCCACAGCAATACTGGGTCGACTAACCCACAACCAACAGCGCTGGATCGTGGCCCAGGCCTACGTGCCCCAAGCCCGGCTCGGTGATAAGAGAATATTGCTGCTCGATGGAGAGCCGCTGGGGGGCATTCTTCGTGTTGCGGCCCAGGGCAGTGAAATCAACAACCTGGATGCCGGTGGCCATGCCGAACCACTGGATTTAACAACGCAGGATCTTAGCATCTGCGCTGCACTTAAAACGGGGCTTACAGAGCAGGGCATATTCTTCGCAGGCATTGATGTGCTGGGCGACAAACTGATAGAAATCAATGTTACCAGCCCAACCGGACTCCAGGAGTTGAGCCGCTTTCAGGATGAGCCATTTCATCACCGCATCATCGAGGCGCTTGAGCCACGCTGAATCGTTACCACTTGCAATCGATACCTCGGTAAAAGTAGCATGGCAGTCCTGAAATTTTTCCATGGCGATATCACGCATGATTCAAACCAGCTCCAAAATCTATATCGCCGGCCATCAAGGCATGGTCGGCTCGGCCATTGCCCGACATTTGCGTGATGCCGGCCACCAAAATATCCTGGGGCTTACTCATCATCAGATGGATTTAACCAATCAGGGGCAGGTAGAGGATTTTTTCGCCGAAAACAGGCCGGAATTTGTCGTCCTGGCAGCTGCCAAGGTTGGGGGTATTCATGCCAACAACACCTATCCGGCTGAATTCATCTACAGCAACCTGATGATCGAGACCAGCATCATCGATGTATGCTACCGCTATGGCATCAAACGACTATTATTTCTCGGCAGTTCCTGTATCTATCCCCGTGCCGTGCCACAACCGATGCGTGAAAATGCCTTACTCACCGGTGTATTGGAGAAGACGAACGAGCCTTATGCAATTGCCAAAATTGCCGGTATCAAACTTTGCGAGTCCTACAATCGCCAATACGGCACTGACTTTCGTTCGGTGATGCCAACCAATCTGTATGGTCCCGGTGACAATTTTCATCCCATCAATTCCCACGTCATCCCGGCCTTGGTTCGACGCATTCACGAAGCGAAAATACGACAACAACCTGAGGTTGTGATCTGGGGCAGCGGCCGGGCAATGCGTGAATTTCTACATGTTGACGACATGGCTGCTGCCTGTGTACATGTATTGTCGTTGCCACAAGCAGTTTACCAGGCCCATACCCATCCGATGCTGTCACATATCAATATTGGTACCGGACTCGACTGCAGCATCCGGGAACTGGCCGAAACGCTGAAAAAGGTGATCAACTATTCTGGCAAGCTGGTATTTGATCCCGGCAAACCTGATGGCACCCTGCGCAAACTACTGGATGTCTCGTTGCTCAAGAAACTGGGTTGGACTCACCGTATCAACCTTGAGCAAGGGCTGATAGATACCTACCGGTGGTTCCTCGCCCATGAAGGCGAGATACGGGCATAAACTGAGAAAACCACCCGTCAACAGAAACCAGAATACAATGAAGTTCCGCCCCAACGTATGGTACACCCGGCGGCTCCTGCCGGCAGCGAGTGCCAGCAAACAGGGTATGACGCAGCTTGATCAACGCATACCATGGGATGCCCTATGTTGATTCTAGGGGTTGAAACCTCCTGTGATGATACGGGTGCAGCACTATTTGACAGTAAGCAGGGCTTGCTCACCCATCTGTTGTATTCACAGCTCGCCACCCACCAGCCTTATGGTGGTGTGGTACCGGAATTGGCGGCCCGCGATCACTTGCGCAAATGTTTGCCGCTCATCAGGCAGGTACTGGTCCAGGCAGATATCACGGCCAGCACCATTGATGGTGTTGCCTATACCGCCGGACCAGGCCTCGCCGGAGCCTTGTTGGTGGGTGCCGCCCTGGGTCGCAGCCTCGCCTTTGCTTGGAATATTCCAGCATGTGGTGTGCATCATATGGAAGGTCATTTGCTGGCTGTGATGCTGGAACAAGAGCCACCGCCACTGCCCTTTCTGGCATTACTGGTCTCCGGTGGTCACACATTGCTGGTTGACGTTCAGCATATCGGCCAATATCGAATTCTGGGACAGACGCTCGATGATGCTGCCGGTGAGGCGTTCGACAAAACCGCCAAGATTCTTGGGCTTGCCTACCCAGGTGGCCCCGCCATTGCAACAGCGGCCCTGGATGGAGACTCATCGCGTTTCCGCTTCCCCCTGCCGATGCTAAACCGTCCGGGACTCGATTTTAGCTATAGTGGCATGAAAACCTTTGCTTTAACCCTCATTGCACAGCAGCAGCCACTCGATTCACAGACCCTGGCTGACATTGCAGCAGGCTTTCAACGGGCCATGGTAGAGAGCCTGGCCCTGAAGTGCAGGCGAGCCCTGTTGCAGACCGGATATCGTCATTTAGTGGTCGCCGGTGGCGTCAGTGCCAATCAAGCGCTGCGCCAACGACTGCAGGGTATTGTTACAGAGGTTGACGCCAGACTGTACTGCCCGAGGCCGGATTTTTGTACTGATAACGGCGCCATGATTGCCTATGCAGGCGCCACACGTCTGGCCCTGGGGCCTCCTTCATCGCTCGACTTTACGATCCATCCGCGTTGGTCACTGGAATCACTGCCTGCATTGTCCTGAGCTCCTGCCAAGATCCCACTTCCCGTTAGACTTACTTGCGTGCAGATTTCTTCCGGGCGAGATGGATTTTATCTTCCTGACCCGCCTGTAATCGTTGAATATTACTCTGGTGCCGCCACAGAATCAGTATCGCAATCAAGGTGGTCGTGACCACATAAGCCACTTGATGAGAGATCAAATAGACATACACCGGGGCCAGTACAGCCGCTGATAACGCTGCCAGCGAGGAATAACGGCTGGCAAAAGCAATAATCATCCAGGTAGCCAGCAACGCCATTGCCAGCCGCAGATCCAACGCCAGATATACTCCAAACGCAGTAGCGACCCCCTTGCCACCCTTAAACTGAAAAAATAGTGGGAACAGGTGTCCCAGAAAAGCGGCAGTGGCGGTGGCAGCAATAATCAGTACACCCGCATCCAGCCAGCGTGCGACCAACACCGGCGCCAGCCCTTTCAACAAATCACCGATCAAGGTCAATACCGCAGCGAGCTTATTGCCAAAGCGCAGTACATTGGTCGCACCCGGGTTACCCGACCCACTACTGCGCGGATCGGGCAACCCCATCAGGCGGCAGATAATAACCGCCGATGACAGAGAACCAAGTAAATATCCCAACACAGGCAGGGAGTAGATCATAAAGTCTTACCAGTGGTATGGACGAGGTGGTCGCAGGCTGTTTGCAAAATCACTGCGACCTATGAACCACAACTTGCCATAGAATAGCAGGATCTGTCCAATTCTTTTGGAAACAACTTTATGGATATTGTATTTATTCACGACCTGGCGGTGGACTGCATTATCGGTGTCTGGGACTGGGAGCGTGAACTTGAGCAGAGAATCTATATCGATCTGGACCTGGCCGTCGATATTTCCAAGGCAGCAACCAGTGACCGGCTTGATGATACTCTGAACTACAAAGCGGTAGCACAACAGGTCAGTACCTATGCCGTGGCATCAAAATGTCAGCTGGTGGAGCGATTAGCCGAGGGTATCGCCACGCTTTTGCGTGAAGAATTTGCCATTCCCTGGTGCCGGGTACGTATCAACAAACATGGTGCCCTGAGCCGGGCCGGAGATGTCGGGGTGATCATTGAAAGGGGTGGTCAACACGATGCCTGATATATTCATCGGCCTTGGTGCCAACCTTGATCCAGGGAAAAATATCCGCAAGGCGCTTGGCCTGTTGCGACTTTATTTCAACGAAATAACCTGTTCTCCTGTCTACCAAAATGCTGCGGTAGGCTTTGATGGCCCACCCTTTATCAATCTGGTTGCCCGTTTCCACTCCAGCACAAGCGCAATTGAGGTACAGGTTATTTTGAAACAAATAGAGCATCAATGTGGCAGGACCAAAGAGTCAAAGCGCTTCACTTCCCGAACGATGGATATCGACCTGTTGCTGTTCGGTGACCAGATATCTCAAGACGGTGGGATCCACGTACCACGTAATGAAATTCTGCAGCATGCCTATGTCTTGAAACCACTGGCCGATCTCTACCCTCAAGGTCTTCACCCTGTGAGCAAAGAGCGATTCATCGATTTGTGGCAGGCAATGGAAAAATGTATAGAAACGTCACTGCTGGCTGTGCGGCTACAGAATATCGCCTGAACCTGCACCAGGAGGCCGTGGAAAAGCGTGCAAGCTCTTAACCCGGGACTACACTGCGCCCGCCATCAACAGCCACGATCTGACCATTGATAAATCCAGCCCGATGGATTAAAAACCAGGCCAGTTCAGCAATGTCTTGTGGTGAACCGGTCTTTTTCAGTGGTGTACTGGCAATCATTCGTCGTCGTGCCAGTTCATCACAAAAATTTTCCGGCCATTCGATAGCACCCGGGGCAATACCGTTGACCCGCACCTGCGGCCCCAGTTCTCGCGCCAGACTACGGGTCAATGAAGCCAAACCCGCTTTTGCGGCACAATAAACCGGATGTTCCAAAAGGGGGCGCTGTGCATAAATGTCCACCATATTGATGATACAACCGTGGTGGGCTGCCAGCGTTGGCGCCAGAGCCTGTGCCAGAAAGAAGGGGGCACGTAGGTTGACATTCATCAGCTGGTCCCAATGATGATCCATGGTTGCATCGACCGGGGTGGGAAAAAAAGTGGAAGCATTATTGAATAATACATCGAGGCGACCAAAGCTGTTGACCGCTGTTTTTGCCAATTGCCGAACTTGCTTGGTCCGACTCAAGTCGGCGGTTACCAGGATCACCGAATCCGGGCGTATTTGATTGAGTTCCTGCTGTAAACTACGGGCCTCATCAGCAGAATGGTAGTAGTGCACTACCAGGCGCAAGCCGGCATGATGCAATCGTTGCGCCACCGCCCGGCCAACGCGTCGGGCTCCTCCTGTGATCAAGGCCACAGCAGCCTCATCCTGGGTATTATCGGGCTTGTCGGTCATGGTTTCTCCTGTTAGCCTCCTATTATGTTACCGGAATAAATCACTCTTGAAACCTGCTTGTCAACGCTCTGCCGCCACCGCGAACGGACTGCCGCCACCGACAGCTGCCGAAATGCGCCGTTGCCAACGCGTAACAACACAACTCACACAGGAAATCAGGGAAGCGGGTGGTGCTATCGCCTTTCCCCGTTTCATGGAATATGCACTGTATGCACCCGGGTTGGGATATTACACCTCATCGGCACCGGTTTTTGGTCCTTCTGGAGATTTTGTCACAGCACCGGGTTTGGGTAAACTGTTCGCTTATTGTATTGCCCGTCAGGCAGCTAAAATTTTACAGCCTGGAGAGGTAATTCTGGAGATCGGAGCCGGTGATGGCACGCTGGCGATCGACCTGCTCGAGGCTTTGGACGAACTGGCCTGTTTGCCGCAACGTTATTTGCTGGTGGAGCGCTCTGCAACGCTGCGTCGACTGCAGCAAAAACGCTGCCAGGAGCTGATTCCACAATGGCTGGACCGAATCGAATGGTTGTCAGAGCTACCCACACGGGTCAGTGGACTGGTGCTGGCCAATGAACTACTCGACGCCCTGCCGGCTGAGCGCTTGCAACGCACAACAAAGGGTTTTATTCGCGCTGCGGTGCGTTATTCTGAGCCTGATTTTACATGGACTGCGCTGGAACTAGAGCAAGGCAGTGAATTGGCAAACTGGTGTGCCACGCAGCTGTTACCCCGAGCCCTGCCAAACGGCTATGTTACCGAGGTGGGGTCGGTAGCCAACCGCTGGCTGGCCGATATTTCGGCCCGGCTGCAGCGTGGCGTGATATTGCTCATTGACTACGGCTATGATGCGGATAACTACTACCATCCGCAACGTGATCACGGCACCCTGGCTTGCTATTATCGACATCGGGTACACGATAATCCGTTGCTATGGCCAGGATTACAGGATATCAGTGTACATGTGGAATTTTCCAGTCTGGCCAGGACCGCCCGTGCTGCAGGTCTCGATTGCCTGGGATATAGCACACAGGCAGGATTTTTACTGGGAGCCGGTATTCTCGATCGCCTGCAACACTTTCAACACCAGGATAGCGCTCACTATCTGGCGCTGAGCAATGAGGTCAAGCGTCTGACCCTGGGTTCGGAGATGGGTGAACTGGTCAAAATCCTGGCACTCGGTCGCAACCATAATGCCCCATTATTCGCCCTGGATTTTGCAGATCAACGGAGCCGGCTATGAGCATATCACGAGATTGTCGTTGATGAATTACCAACAATCAGAACCCTTTGTGCTGCAGGTACTTGGGGGACAGTATGGAACCCGAATTTCCCAACGGTTGCGTGGTCGCGGTGGAGCCGGGCCAGACCGTGGATCACCTTGCTGGCCTATAATCTGGTACAGCAACTGCGAAGAAAACTCAAGGCACAGGGAATCGATGACAGCCGGGAGACGATCCGCAGGACCATGAGCACACAGACCCGGACCACAGTGACCCTGCGAGGACAGGATGGAGAGCAGATTCACATCCGCAAAAGCAGCTATCCCAAGAGTGGTCAGCAGCGCATTCTGCGGGCACTGCAGCTGGCATGGTTACCGGG
>DRJH01000133.1 GCA_011052285.1 Gammaproteobacteria bacterium | reverse complement strand
CCCCCGGCAATTGAAAATGCAGGTGAGGCAGCAATGGCCCGCCCCAATTCACGGGTGCCTTGTCCAAATTGATCAAACTCGAAAACACCCACCGGGCCGTTCCAAACTATGGTACCTGCAGAGCGCATCATCGCGGCATAGGTCGCCGCAGTTTCCGGGCCGACATCAAAAATCAGGTCATCTTCAGCCACTTCACCAACCCGCTTGACCGTGGCGGTGGCGGATTCTGAAAAGGCCTTGCCAACGACGGCGTCAACAGGCACCGGTATCGTGCGACCAGCCGCCTCGGCCGCAGCCATCAAGCGTTTAGCTTCCGGGATTAAATCCGGTTCGTAGAGCGATTTACCCACGGGGTAACCTGCAGCAGCGATAAAGGTGTTGGCAATCCCTCCGCCGGGAATGAGCTGATCGACAACCGAACTAAGGCTATCCAGCACGGTCAGCTTGGTGGAGACTTTGGCGCCACCGACAATGGCTACCAACGGCCTTGTGGGCTCGTTGAGGGCTTTACCAAGAGCCAACAGTTCAGCACTCAACAGCGGTCCGGCACAAGCCACCGGGGCATAACGAGCGACACCATGGGTCGAAGCCTGGGCTCGATGGGCTGTACCAAAAGCATCCATGACATAGACATCGCAAAGATTGGCATAGGCCCTGGCTAAGGCCTCATCATCTTTCTTTTCACCGATGTTGAAACGTACATTTTCCAGCAGCACGACTTCACCATCGGTCAGTTGCGGGGTAGTTTCAAGGTAGTCAGCCACCAACCGCACTGGTTGTGCCAATTCTGCCCCCAGATAATCGGCGACTGGTTGCAAGGAGAACCGTGACTCGGCTTGTCCCTCCACCGGTCGTCCCAGGTGTGACATCAACAGCACTTTGGCACCAGCCTGCACTGCCTGACGCACCGTCGGCAATGCCGCACGGAGACGCGTATCTGAAGTGATCTTGCCATCCTTGATTGGCACATTCAGGTCCTGGCGGATCAACACCCGTTGACCGGCCAAAGCCTGTGATCGCATATCAAGTATCGCCATTATCCTCCTCCTAGGCGTTCATCAAGGCGACCGTGGTATCCAGCATGCGATTGGAGAATCCCCACTCGTTGTCATACCAGGAACAGGCCTTAACCAACTTGCCGTCGACCCGGGTCAATGTGGCATCAAAATTTGACGAAGTACTGGTGTGATTAAAATCCACCGACACCAGAGGTCCATCAGAATAGCGCAGCACCGTACCATCTGCCGAGGCTTTCATGATGGTATTGATTTCCTTTACGGTTGTTTCACGGCCGGCTTCAAAGGTCAGATCCACCAATGAGACGTTAATGGTGGGCACCCGGATGGCAAAACCATCCAGCCTGCCAGCCAACTCCGGCAGGACCAGTCCCACAGCTGCGGCGGCACCGGTTTTGGTCGGAATCATTGATTGTGTCGCCGAACGGGCACGCCGCAGATCCTTATGATAAACATCGGTTAACACCTGATCATTGGTATAAGAATGGATGGTAGTCATCAAGCCTTTGACAAGACCCACTGTAGCATGCAACTGCTTGGCCATCGGCGCCAGACAATTGGTGGTACAAGAAGCATTGGAGATCACCGTGTCCGTGGATTTCAAAACACCTTCGTTGACGCCAAATACCACCGTAGCATCAACATCCTTGCCACCGGGCGCCGAAATCACTACTTTCCTGGCCCCACCAGCCAAATGCAGACTGGCTTTTTCTTTGTTGGCAAAAAAACCGGTGCATTCATGCACGACATCAACACCCAATTCACCCCATGGCAATTTTGATGGATCACGTTCCGCCAGCACCCGGATACGACGGCCGTTGATCACCATGCAATCACCATCGACCTTGACCTCACCCTTAAAATTGCCGTGCGTGGTATCGTACTGGGTCAAATAGGCATTGGTTGCAGCATCACCCAAATCATTGACGGCAACGATTTCCACATCATCCCGCCCTGATTCAAACCAGGCCTTTAGTATATTACGGCCAATTCGCCCGTAACCATTGATTGCGATCTTTACTGTCATGTAATCTCTCCTGAAGGATAAGAGTTCAGTACGTAACTGAAGAGTGGAACGGAAGAAACGCTCAGACCAGTACAGCCTTGACCATCTGCGTCAAATTTTCTGTGGTAAAACCAAATTCGGCAAAAAGTTGCCCGGCGGGCGCGGACTCTCCAAAGCGGTGCATCCCCAATACTTTTCCCCCAAGACCAACGTACTTGTACCAACCATCGGTAACCGCAGCCTCGACTGCGATACGTGCGGTACAGGCCGCAGGCAACACAGATTCCCGATAAGCCGCATCCTGGGCATCGAAGACATCGGTCGCAGGCATGGAGACTACCCGAATCGCAGAGCCCTCACTGCGTAATTTCCCGGCTGCGGACATCGCCAGTGCCACTTCCGATCCGGTAGCAATAATAATTGCATCCGGCATGCCTTCGCAATCAGACAGAATGTATCCACCGCGGGCAATATTGTCGATCTGCTGGGGGTTGCGAGACATATGCGGCAAACCCTGCCTGGAAAATACCAGGCACGATGGGCCATCGGTTTTTTCAATCGCCGCTTTCCATGCCACCGCCGTTTCTACCGTATCGCAAGGTCGCCATAGACTCATATTCGGGATCATGCGTAAAGTCGGAATCTGTTCCACGGCCTGGTGGGTCGGCCCGTCTTCACCCAATCCGATGGAGTCATGGGTATAGACAAAGATACTGCGAATTTTCATCAGCGCCGCCATGCGCAGGGCATTACGGGCGTACTCAGAAAACATCAGAAAGGTCGCACCATAGGGAATGAACCCACCATGCAGAGTGATCCCGTTCATGATCGCCGACATACCGAATTCACGCACTCCGTAGGACAGGTAGTTGCCCTCTTTATGACCATCATTAATCAACACGGAACCAGACCAGGCAGTCAGGTTAGAGGGGGTAAGATCCGCCGAGCCACCGAAAAACTCAGGCAACACCGGGCCGTAAGCATTCAGGGCATTCTGTGATGCCTTGCGGGTGGCCGGGCTATCATCGCTAGCAGCGCAGTTCTCGATAAAATGGCTGGTAATCTGTTGCCAGTTCGCCGGCAATTGACCACTGCTACGCCGCTTGAACTCGGCTGCCAGTTGCGGATAAGCAGCTTGATATGAGTCAAAACGAGTCTCCCACTCCTGCTCGGCCCCGGCACCGCGGTCTTTGGCATTCCAAGCGGCATAAATCTCATCAGGTATTTCGAACGCCGGATACGACCAGCCCAGTTGTTTGCGGGTCGCGGCAACTTCGGCATCACCCAGCGGCGCCCCGTGACAATTATGGGTGCCGGCCAGATTCGGTGAGCCAAAGCCAATGACTGTTTTGCAACAAATCAGGGTCGGTTGGTTGGCAACTGCCTGTGCCTGCTGTAGGGCATGATCAATCGCCGCAGCATCATGCCCATCGACATCCCGAATCACCTGCCAGCCATAGGCGACGAAGCGGTCTGCGGTATTTTCTGTGAACCAACCGGCCGTCTCACCATCAATACTGATGCCATTATCATCCCACAATGCCACCAGTTTACCCAGTCCCAGGGTGCCGGCCAACGAACAAGCCTCGTGTGAGACCCCTTCCATCATGCAGCCATCGCCGAGGAACACATAGGTGTTGTGGTCGACAATATTGTGACCCTCACGATTGAACTGTGCTGCCAAGGTCTGCTCGGCCAGTGCCATGCCTACGGCATTGCTGATACCTTGACCCAAAGGGCCAGTAGTAGTCTCCACTCCAGGTGCATAACCGTATTCAGGGTGACCCGGTGTTTTCGAATGCAATTGTCGAAAGGACTGCAGATCCTCAATGCTTAGTGCATAGCCACTTAAATGCAGCAGTGCGTACAACAGCATGGAACCATGGCCGTTGGAGAGCACAAAACGGTCACGATCTACCCAATCAGGGTTGGCTGGATTGTGCTTGAGATGACCATTCCACAATACTTCGGCCATGTCCGCCATGCCCATGGGTGCACCCGGATGACCGGAATTGGCTTTTTGTACCGCATCCATACTCAAGGCGCGAATGGCATTTGCCAGATCTTTTCGACCCGGTTGTTTTTGACTTGCAGCATTTGACATGGCTGTCTCCCGAAATAGCCTGTATTCAGGCTGTTATTCTGAATCAGTTGAGCGGCATCGAATTTACCGGCTGCATGACAACCAAGCAGCCGCCTATGAGGCTATCCGAGAACAGAAAGCCTACTGCGGAAAAGCGAACTTTGCTCAGATTTTCCTATATATGCCTGCTATGAACCCACGTTGCATTCTCGCCCAACTAGGGCATAAGATCAATTCAATGTTTTGATAAAATCGATACGATACACTGATAAGCGGTAACGCCCTCAGGAACCTTATAAACCCCGACCGAGAACAGAAAACCGCCTCAGGGCACAATAGGGGGCAACAATGCAATCCCGATTCGAAAGCGCGGAGGCCCACCAGGGTAGCTGGAAAATTGCATCACAGGCAGCTCTTTAGCATTGGGAAAACGTTTGCGAATTGCCACAGGTAGCCGGTCCAATTCACCACTTTCCACCGTCCAAAGGAATACAGCACCGGCTTGACGCATCGCCGCCTCATCAATATAGGCTGACTGGGATGGCTGCCAATCAAAATATGCAGCAGGATGACTTTCAGCATAAGCCGCGACTAATGCGACCAGATAATGCCGCCCAGCCACATAACGTAGAGGCTTCGAGTAGTGCTTCCTCCACAGGTTCTGTACTTGATCTGTCACCTCACGAGCCGGAAAATCACGAAAGTAATCACCTGTTCTCGATGGTGTATACAATCGATACCGGATATACCCAAAGCGTACAGCAGGAACAAGCAGCAAGATCGTCAGAAAAGCCACCATGAACCGGCGTATCTGTACCGCACTCAATGGTGAACGCAGCCATAACATAATCAACAACCCAACCAGATAAAAATCCGGAATATTCCAGCGTGCAGCAAAGTCCCCTCCAGTAAAAAGGCTTGCCAACAGGGTAAAAAGATAAGGCGTAAGTCCCATCAACAAGACATAGTCTCGTTGCCACTTCGAAGCCGTAGTGTTGACACGTTCTCTAGAATAAAGAAACGCCCCCAAGACAAAAACCGGCAGCAAGGTCGCCACAACATTTTTCAGATTCAGTAGCGGCGGTAACAAGTGGCGATATAAAAATGAAGGCTGAATCGACGCATCATGGGCCTTGTTAACATTCACCAAGCCATACAGTATTTCTGGAAAACCCGCTTGCCAGGACCAATAGAAATGTGGTGCAGTAATCAGCAATCCAATCAGGATCGCCTGATAGGGTCCTGTGGTTTTGAGACTTTCACGACCTCGAGAAGTGAACAGCAAGACACAGAGCATGGCGATAAAAAGGACAATCACCTGATACTTGGTCAATACCGCCAAACCACTAAAAAGACCTACCAGCCACCAATATCCCCGACGGTGGGTCGTTAAAGCCTGGTAGTAGAACAAGGTTGCGAATGCCCAAATCGGCGTCTGCAGAGTATCTGGGGTAAATGTTGTGGATTTAAGATTATAAAAAATTACACCTTCGAGTAACATCACCGAAGCCAGTGCAGGCCATGGTGGCAGCATTTTCCCGGCCAGACGCCAGACAGCCCAAAACCCGCTTAGCAATAGTAACTGTGCCAGCAAATACGCCGGCCACTCGGGATCGCCACCCAGCTGAGTAGCCAGTGCCAGCAACCAGGCAGCCAACGGCGGATGTTTATTATAACCAAGCTGCCATTGATAACCCCAGGCGATGCCTTCAGCGACGTCATTGGGTAGCCCAGTACGCAATAACAATGGACCCAATGTCCAGATCAATAGATGTAACAGGCAGATCCCATAAAACAGCCGCTGCGGATTTAGTTCGTGCCATCGAAATTGTCTGGGTGTAAACGACATCACGTTACAGGTCTTGGCAAATCTTGCACCCTATCACCGATGACAATCCCAACTTGATTTGCCGTGTTGGCGCTCGGCATGGAGAACTCGACCAAACCAAGGCTGTTTATGTGCCAGAACAACTGACCGGAATCTGCTGCATAGTACGATTCACGATAACAAGCCACCTGCCGGCCAACCTGCAAGCATACCTGGGAGTCAAGCACATCTTCATGAATCCCGGTAATACAATTGCCATAATGGTCAATGTAGATGACTTTCCATAAATCCAACAATGTGACTCCAGATACCTGCTGTAGAGCAGGGTCAAGTACCAGGTCGAGGCGTTGCATCGGCAAGTGAGCACCTGTTGCCAGTCCGGCGGCAACCGGAGCGTAGAGATCCCGGCCATGAAAGCTTGTCGCCATCTGTTCAGGTCGCCAGTTGATCTCGTAACAGTCAAATTGACTCGAACGCTGCTGCAATACCGAAAACAACCCGTTATCAGGGCCGACCAACCAATACCGATCACAACGCAATACCAGAGGTCTTTGGCAGCTACTGCCCACACCCGGGTCCACAACTACAAAGAATACGCTGTCGGTGGGGTAATCCTGGATCAATTCCGGCAGCAGAAAAGCTGCAGACTGAATGTCGAAGGCAGGCAAGTTGTGGCACAGATCAATAATCCTGGCCTTAGGGCACAATCGGTGTAAAACCGCATGTATCTGGCCCGTGTAAAAATCTGTAGTACCGAAATCAGTCAGCAGGACAATCTCCACCATCTGCGGTGCCCCCTCTCATACAAACGAAAGCCTGGCAATCGCCAGGCTTTCAATACCGTACCCGTAAGCGCAGAGAAGCGCCTCCTAGGCTGCCTCCAGTTGCTGACGTCCGACCAATTGAACGTAAGCCATTGGCGCATTATCCCCAGGTCGATTACCACACTTGAGGATCCGCAAGTACCCCCCCGGGCGCTCCAAATAGGCTACTCCCAGCTCGGCAAACAGCTTGCCCGTCGCTTCTTTATCACGCAAACGCGCGAAAGCCAATCTCCGATTCGCGACAATATCAACCTTTGCCAACGTGATCAATGGCTCAACCACCCGGCGCAGCTCCTTGGCCTTGGGCAAGGTCGTTCTAATCTGCTCATGCTTAATCAGTGAAGCTGCCATATTCCTGAACATGGCCACTCTGTGAGCTGACGTACGATTCAGTTTGCGTCCAGATTTCTTGTGTCTCATACCCTAGCGCCCCATCATTTTATTCATGCCATCACGGCTGTCAGCCAGTACAGAAGGCGGCCAGTTCTCAAGCTTTACCCCCAATGCAAGGCCTCTTGAAGCCAGTACATCCTTAATTTCGGTGAGTGATTTTTTGCCCAGATTTGGTGTTTTCAGTAATTCATTTTCGCTACGTTGAATCAGGTCACCGATATAGTAGATACTCTCCGCCTTCAGACAATTAGCAGATCGCACGGTCAATTCCAGATCATCCACAGGGCATAGTAGCACCGGATCCACTTCAGGCTCTTCCTGCTTTTGACTCTCGGAGGTGGTCTCTTCCAAATTCACAAATGATGACAACTGGTCGCTCAAGATTGTAGCTGCCATACGCACGGTATCTTCCGGATCAACGGTACCATTGGTCTCAATTTCGATAACCAGACGATCCAAATCAACACGTTTCTCAACCCGGGCATTTTCTACTTCATAAAAGACCCGTTGTACGGGGCTGTAGGAAGCATCCAATAACATCGAGCCCACCATTCGGTCCGCTTCGCTGGCCTTGGAGTCAGCTATCTGATAACCACGACCACTCGTGACTTTAAGCTGCATACTTAGGTCCGCATTATCAGACAGATGAGCGATCACAGCATCAGGATTTTTAATCTCAACGTTGTGGTTCGCGGTAATATCCGCCGCAGTAACAATGCCCGGGCCTTTTTTGCGCAAAGTCAACACCGTATCGTCATCAGAGTGCATCAACAGCGCGAGTTCCTTGATATTCATAAGAATTTCAAGGACATCTTCCTGCACCCCCTCGATAACGGAGTACTCATGCATAACCCCATCAATCGTCACTTCAGTCACCGCACTTCCAGCAATCGAAGACAACAATATGCGACGTAGTGCATTACCCAACGTATAGCCAAAACCACGCTCCAGCGGTTCCAGCGTAATCCTCGCGCGATTGTCACCTAATGCCTTAACATCCACCAAATTAGGTTTGAGAAACTGGTTATTCGTATCCTGCATGTTCTATTCCTGTTCCGTTCAAACTGTTACTTCGAGTACAGTGCAACAACCAGAGACACCCGAACATCAGAAGCAATTTCGGCCCGCCCTGGAACCGACTTGTATACACCCTTCATTGCCTTGACATCAACATCAATCCAATCTGGCCAGCCACGCTGTTCGGCTGCCTCCAGGGCAGCCTTGACCCGCAGTTGCTTTGCAGCTGATTCATGTACCTCAAGTACATCATCAGCACTCACTTGGTAAGACGGTATATTGATACGCCGCCCATTGATCTTGATGGCCTTGTGTCGCACTAATTGCCGGGCCTCAGTTCGCGAGGCACCAAAACCGATGCGATAAACGACATTATCAAGCCTGCCTTCAAGAATCTGTAGCAGATTCTCGGCAGTATTGCCCTTGCGTCGATCCGCATCCTCATAATAAGACTTAAATTGTTTCTCGAGAATATTATAGGTTCTACGCAGCTTCTGCTTTTCACGCAACTGATCGCCGTACACCGTAGTGCGACGCCGACGTTTCTGCAACGGACCATGTTGTCCGGGAGCGTAGGCCCGGGTTTCCATGGGACATTTGCTACCGTAGCATTTCTCACCCTTGAGAAACAGTTTGCTGCCTTCTCGCCGACAGAGCCGGCAGACTGGACCAATATATCGTGCCACTAACTTTTCTCCGTTTCCATCAGACCCGGCGTTTCTTTGGGGGTCTGCAACCGTTGTGAGGAATTCCTGTTACGTCATGGATGCTGACGACCTCCAGACCCAACGCATTCAGAGCCCGAACCGCTGACTCACGGCCAGGCCCCGGACCATTCAGGTGAACTTCTAAGTGTTTCATGCCAAATTCCTGTGCCGCGCGTCCCGCTATACCGGCGGCCTGTTGTGCGGCAAAGGGCGTACTTTTCCGTGCCCCTTTGAATTTGGCAGCACCAGCAGAAGCCCAGCACAGTGCATTACCGTGGCGGTCTGTTATGGTAATAATGGTGTTGTTAAAGGAAGCATGAACATGCGCAATACCTTCTGCGACATTCTTCTTGACTTTCGCCTTCTTGCCTGTAGAACGTGGTTTTGCCATAATTACTCCGGTTTATCTCTTGATCGGTCGACGTGGACCCTTGCGGGTTCTCGCATTGGTTCGGGTTCTTTGTCCACGTGTTGGCAGGCCTCGACGATGGCGCAAGCCTCGATAGCTACCCAAATCCATCAATCGCTTGATGTTCATCGAGACTTCGTGTCGTAAATCCCCTTCAACTGCATATCTGGCAACTTCGGCTCTAAGCTTCTCTGCCTGCTCTTCCGTTAAATCCTTGGCACGCGTACTCACCGGAACTGCGACAGCCCGGCAGATCTTGTCAGCAGTCACTCTGCCGATACCGTAGATTGCAGTCAATGCGATATTTAGATGTTTGTGATTGGGCAGATTGATGCCCGCAATTCTCGCCACGTTGTTATGCCTCCGAAACTAGCACTGGTGCGCTTTTGCCTGAAGCGCTTTTAAGGAAATCGAAAAGCGCGCGATTCTATACTGTTGTGTGTTGTTAAGCAAGGCGCTCAGCCCTGCCGCTGCTTATGTCTTGGATCGGTACAGATCACCCGCACTACCCGATTACGACGAATAACCTTGCATTTATTGCATAGTTTTTTAACCGATGCTCTGACTTTCATTATCTGTTCTCCTAACTCGAATTTGCAGCCAATGACTAACCAGCCAATGACTAATGTGGCATACCCAGACCACCTGTGATGCTGCTCTTTTTCATCAGACTTTCATATTGACGCGACATCAAATAGGACTGAATCTGCGACATCAAATCCATTATGACGACGACAATAATCAGCAGCGATGTACCGCCGAAATAGAAAGGTACATTCCATTTTACAATCAAAAATTGTGGAATCAGGGCCACAACCACGAGGTAGATTGCCCCTGCCATGGTGAGGCGAGAGACAACGTTATCGATGTATTTTGCAGTCTGTACACCGGGACGGATACCGGGCACAAAAGCCCCCGATTTCTTCAGGTTGTCAGCGATATCCTTGGGGCTAAAAACCAGCGCTGTGTAGAAAAAACAGAAAAAGAAAATCAATCCCGCATACAGCAATACATACACCGGCTGTCCTGGTGATAGTGAGGTAGCGATGTTCTTCAGCCAACCCATGCCCTCGGTCTGGCTAAACCAGCTTCCCAAGCTCGCAGGAAATAAGATGATACTGGAGGCGAAAATTGGAGGAATAACACCGGACATATTGAGCTTCAGCGGCAAATGGCTGCTTTGAGCCGCCATCAGCCTTCTTCCCTGCTGTCGTTTGGCGTAGTTCACCGTGATCCGCCGCTGACCCCGTTCCACAAAAACCACAAATGCAGTAACCAGTAGTGCACCAACAAACAACAGTAAAACACCAATCGGTGAAAATGTTCCGGTACGTGCCAGTTCCAGCGTCCCGGCCACGGCTCTTGGCAAACCAGCCACAATACTACCAAAAATAATCAGCGAAATACCGTTGCCGACCCCCCGTTCTGTCATCTGCTCACCCAACCAAACCAAAAACATGGTCCCGGTTACCAGGGTTAGTACGGCCGTGATCTTAAAACCTATTCCGGGGGTAACAACGACGGCATGACCGCCAGCCACCTGCCCCTCGATAGCTATGGCAATGCCCAGCGCCTGAAAGGTTGCCAGCGCAACAGTCCCATAACGCGTATACTGAGTGATCTTACGACGACCCGCCTCGCCCTCTTTTTTTAGCTGTTCCAGGGACGGAATGATCGTGGTCATCATCTGGATAATGATGGATGCCGAGATATAGGGCATAACCCCCAGTGCGAACAGGGACAATCGCTTCAGCGCGCCACCGGAAAACATGTTAAATACATCAATAATGGTGCCCTTGGTCTGGTCGAACATTGCAGCCACTGCTACAGGATCGACACCCGGCACCGGAATATGTGCACCAAGACGAAATACGAACAAGGCTCCAAGCACAAACAGAATCCGCGACCTGAGCTCTTTCAAACCGCCACTACCCGCGGCCCTTTTTGGCGCTTTGGCCATCAGTCTTCTACCTTGCCGCCTGCTGCGGTAATTGCTGCCCGAGCCCCTTTGCTGACACCGAGACCCTGCAAGGTGATTGCTTTGTTGATGGTGCCGGACAAAATGACTTTGCCTCGCTTGGCATTATGGCGGGCCAAACCCGCCGCTT
>DRJH01000132.1 GCA_011052285.1 Gammaproteobacteria bacterium | reverse complement strand
CCGATCCATTATCCTTGCATGGCCGGCACCAAAATAGCGCGTTCGGTCAGTTTATGCGCCTTTGCAGCTGCAAACACTGTATTGATGTCATCCAGACCATACAGTTTGACAAACGGCTTCATCTGCACCTTGCCCTGAATCACCAGGTCGTAGGCAGGTGGATAATTTTCCGGCAGGCAACCCCAGTTGCCCTGCAATCGTGAACTGAAGGCCATAAGATTGGACATCCTGATTTCCAGCTTATCCATGGTAAAGCCGACCACCGCGAGGTGTGAACCAAAGGTCAGCAGGCTATAGGCCAGGGTCTGACCCGGCACGGAACCGGAACATTCGAAAATCTTCCACTCTGTGGCTCGCAAGCCATTGGCTTTCACAAAACCGCGAATTTCCTGCTTGATGGTACGGGCATCAAGATCTGCGGCATTGAGGGTCAAAGCCGCGCCGTAGTTTCGCAACAAATCCAGCTTGCTATTGTCGATGTCAATCGCGACCACGGTTGCACCCATGGCATGGGCGAGCTGTACTGCATAACCACCAACACCTCCGGTGCCGATAACCATGGCTAGGTCACCTTTGTGCACATCCGCCAACAATACGGCTTGAAATGGCGTAGTTACAGCATCAGCCAGCACGGCAACCTCAGACAAACTCATACCGGCACCGGCCAATTCCCTCTCATTCACCGCACACAAACCGCGTGCCGGCACTGTGATGTGGGAAGCAAAACCACCGTGGATATCGTTGCCTGGCATCTTCTGAGCCCTACACAGGGTTCCCAGGCCGCGTCGACAAAGATCGCACTCACCACAGGGAATAACGGCTGGAATAACCACAGACTTTCCTTGCCAGGTTTGTACGTCGATACCACAAGCCACGACTCGTCCACTGATTTCATGGCCCAGGGTTAATGGCAATGGCTGGTTTAGGCGCACCCCATCGTAAAGAAAACCGAGATCTGTATGACAGACCCCACATCCAGCGATGGCTACAGTAACCTCATTCGCAGCAGGTGCTGCAAAGATATGCTCTTTTCTGACGAAAGGTTCGTTCACCGCGGTCATTAACCAGCGATATCCAGTACAAGACATAGGGCTCGATCTCCCAGAAAAGTATAAATAAATCAGGAACGTCTTTATATGAATTATATTTCCTTCGTCTCTGTTGTCAAGAGATATCTATGTATTATATTTCCTTTGACATAAAGTAGTTCATGAAATAAGATTCTGTATGGTCATCGACTAGGAGGCTGTCCGAGAATAGGAGCCGCAGCGAGGGAAAGCGGATTTGAGGTCGATTTTGCCATGATTTGAGGCGAATACTGGTGGTATTTAACGAAAATCAGGGGGAAATCGGGCCAAAGTCAGCTTATCCGCAGTTTGTATCTTTTTCCTCGCTTCAATGGTCTATGAATGGCCAGGTTTTCACGATGGTCGGAGCAATTATCCATGGTCGGGGCAACGATCCAATGCGTTGCTTGCGGTGCAGCGTCGTGGAAGCATTATATGGTGTTCATTTTTCAAGAGGATTCGTTATGGCAACAATCCCACAGACCGGAATAAAGCCCTCAATTTCCATTGCAATTCTGGGTAGTGGTGGCTCAGGCGTCATGACAACCGGCAGTTTATTGCTGGATGTCGCCGGTCGTGCCGGCTGGTACGGCATGATGACTCGCTCGGCCGGCCCTCAGATTCGTGGGGGTGAAGCTGCCGCATTGTTGAGGTTGTCACCACAACCCACAGAAACTCATAAGGACCATTTCGATGTGCTCCTGGCACTGGATTGGTTGAATGCCGATCGCTTTGTCAGTGAAGTTGACCTGAATGCCCAAAGTCTGGTCATCGGTGATGAAGGCAAGGTCATGCCGGGCGCCATTGCCGGCCTGAGCGGAAACCATTTTGAACTGCCACTGAGTGGCACTGCCAAGTCAATCAAAGGGGGCCGTATCAATATGGTAGCACTCGGGGCACTAGCCGCCATGATTGGACTCACCCTGGAGGACGTCATCAAAGTATTGACCCAGTCCCTGCAACGCAAGGGACCCGAAGCCATCAATGCCAGCATCTCAGGAATCCAGGCCGGCAGTCATATTGTAGACTCACTACCAGCGCTGCCCACCATTGGCGCAGCACAGGCAACCGGGAGGAATCGCTGGAGCATTACCGGCAATGAAGCGACCGGCCTGGGGGCGATACGGGGGGGAATCCGGTTTGTTGCGGCCTACCCCATCACCCCTGCCACTGAAGTGCTGGAATGGATGGCACCAACATTACAGAAAGTGGGCGGGGTGCTGGTGCAGGCAGAGGATGAACTGGCCTCCATTAATCACCTCATTGGCAGTTCGTTTGGGGGTACCCCCTCAATGACGGCCACTTCCGGCCCTGGCTTGTCATTGATGACCGAGTCGATTGGCCTGGCTGTCGCTTCGGAAACACCGCTCGTGATCGTCGATGTCATGCGCGGCGGCCCCTCAACCGGCATACCGACCAAATCCGAACAGTCTGATCTGAATATCGCCCTCTATGGCTTGCATGGAGATGCACCACATCTCGTTGTTGCACCAAACTCTGTAGGTGATTGCGTGTTTACCACTCAATGGGCCACCCATCTGGCCGAAACACTACAAACGGCCTGTATTATGCTATCCGATCAATTCATGGGCCAAACCCGGGCTATTATTGACCGACCTGCAGATATTGCCTTTGTTTCCGGTGGCCGACAATTGGCCAGCAAGCCGGATGTCTATTTCCGCTATGCTGTCAATGACTCGGGCATCTCCCCCATGTCCCTGCCCGGAACCCCGGATGGTCAGTACACTGGAGATGGCCTTGAGCACAGCCCCTCCGGCACACCCTCCAGCCGTGCCGATGATCATATTCAACAACTCGACAAACGCAAACGCAAACTGGATCAGTTTAACTATGGCGACCACTGGGCCCTTACCGAGGGCAGTGGTGAAATGGCCGTCATCACCTGGGGTTCAAGCACTGGTGCCGTTCAGGAAGCACTGGCAACACTGCGTGCTCAAGGACAGGAGGTACGATTGGTTTCCTTGCGCCTGCTCTCCCCCATTCAACCTGAACGATTACAACGGGCACTGCAAGGGGTACGTAGAATACTGGTTGTTGAACAGTGCCATGGGGCTCAGTTTTACCATTACCTGCGGGCATTTTATCAACTACCCGGAGTGGTTAAATCAATGGCTATTCCCGGCCCGCTGATGATCAAACCCAGCGATATCTACCATGAACTCCAGTCCTGGGAGAGCGTATGATGGAAACTGCGACTTCGTGCACGCCAATGAAGCCCAAAGACTACAAATCCGGTGTCAAACCGGTGTGGTGTCCCGGTTGTGGTGATTTCAGTGTGCTGATGGCCCTTACCAAGGCACTGGCGGAGATGCGCCTGGCCGCTGAGCAGGTGGCGTTAATTTCAGGTATCGGTTGCTCTTCACGACTGCCGGCCTATCTCAATGTCTATGGCTTTCATTCCGTTCATGGGCGGGCTTTGCCCGTAGCCACCGGCTTGAAAATCGCCCGCCCGGACCTGACCGTGCTGGCCGCTGGTGGTGATGGTGATGGCTTCTCGATCGGTGGTAATCATTTTATGCACAGCTGCCGCCGTAATGTCGACATCACCTATATCGTCATGGACAATCAGGTCTATGGCATGACCAAAGGCCAGGCTTCACCCACCACTGACCCGGACTGGGATCACAGCAAGCTGACTCCGGGTGGCACCAAAGTCAACCCCTATTATCCCTTGGTGATTGCGCTAGCCTCGGGAGCGAACTTCATCGCTCGGGCCTCGAGCAGCGACCCGAACGGAGCAGCGAAAGTCATCGTCGATGCGATCCGCCATCCGGGCTTTTCTTTCGTTCATATTTTAAGCCCTTGCATCACTTTTCGCCCGGAACAACGGGATTGGAAAAAAATGGTTCGACCAGCCCCCGTGGAAGCCACCTCCAACCCGGTCACCGCAGCACATCGACTGATGACGGACGATAATTTCTTCCTGGGTACCCTGTATAAAGGCAATCGCCCACCCTATCAACCGGATTTGACGCCTGTGATTGATGATTTATCCAGTATTGAAAAGGATTTTGAGCTATGAGCGACACACAATGGCAAGCTCCTGGAATCAACAGCAAAGCCGAGCTATTGGCCCAGGCAACGATTATGCTTGACGAAATGGTCGAGCGCTACGAAATGTACGCTGATCAAATGGAAGTCGCCAATAACCCGGAGGCGACAAAATTATTCATCTGGTTGACAGAAAAGCAGAGCCAGCGCAGTGCGATCGTCAAGCAACTCAGCGCGGGTCTGAAGCTGCCACATATCAAACCGTGGAATTACAATTGGGACGACGCAGTCAATCTGCAAACGCAGGATAATCATGTAGCCCATTATCTGATGCAGCCCTATCAGGTCCTGGCTCTGGCCATTCATGTCGAAGAATCAGCCATTACCTTCTTCAATGATGTTGCTACAGAAACGGCAGACCCGGAGGTTACCCGGATCGCAATTGAGATCGCTAAAGATGCACATGTTTTTGCGGACGTTCTAAAGAAAAAACAGCGTCAGTATCCCGAGCCAGAACCCGGCTGGGATGATGACCCCGATCCACCGTTAGTGCAAGAATAATTTATTTAATAACATATATCATTATATTTATTATACTATTATATATATTATTTAATGTTTTATATGAGTACATAAACCATATTTTAATAACATATTTTTTGATATCTCAGGTACTGGACTATGAAAGAAACCTTGATTACCGGTCTTGAAAAAACCGCACACATTACTATAGACAAAGATCGCACCATTGGCTTTGTGGGGGATGATTGTAGGGTTTATTCGACCCCCAGCTTACTCAGGGATATCGAGAATTGCTGTCGAGACCTGCTTCTGGAACATCTGCATGAGGGTGAGGATTCTGTCGGTACCCGGGTAGTCCTGGATCATACCGGTGCCACACTGCTGGGTATGCAGGTGCAGGTAGCGGTGTCAATCACTGAAATCAACCGTCGCCAGATCGGTTTTGATTTTATCGCCCGAGACAGCGTAGAAGAAATCGCTCGAGGCAGTCATAACCGTTTTGTGATCGACAAAGCCAAAACCGCAAGCCGATTGCGGGCCAAGGCTGCGCAAGCTGATGCCTCCTAGGCAATGACTCACGAAGCACATCGCCCGCCTGAAAAGAAAAAGGTTCACACCTATTGTTACCAGTGCGTGGCCGGCCCGGACTTACTCGATGTTCAGGTAGAAGATGACACGGCAACGCAGATTCAACCCAACTTCGAAGCTGCTGACGTATCACCGGTAGGTGGCAAGGTCTGCGTCAAGGCCTATGGCCTGATTCAGAAAATGTACAATCCACATCGGATTCTCAGCCCCATGAAGCGGACCAATCCGACCAAGGGCCGGGATGAGAATCCAGACTTTATCCCCATCAGTTGGGATGAAGCCCTTGATACCATTGCCGAAAAGATTAAAGAAATCAAGGCCAGCGGTGGGGTCGACGATTCCGGCTATCCCCGTATTGCCGCCAGTTTCGGTGGTGGCGGAACGTCAACCTATTATATGGGCACATTTCCAGCCTTTTTGAAAGCCATTGCCCCCATCGACTTCGGCTTTGGCAGTGGCCAGGGCGTAAAATGCTATCACTCTGAGCACCTGTACGGTGAATACTGGCATCGTGCCTTCATCGTAGCTCCCGATACGCCGAACTGTGATTATATTCTGTCCTTTGGGATGAATATCGAAGCTTCCGGTGGCGTCTGTGGGGTCAAACGACATGCCGATGCCCGTGACCGTGGCATCAAGCGGGTACAAATCGAGCCACATTTATCCCAGACCGGCGCCACTTCCGCCGAGTGGGTACCCATTCGACCAAAGACCGATCCGGCGTTTATGTTCGCATTGTTGAACGTGTTACTGCACGAACAGCGTGAGAATCTCGACCTTCCATTCCTGAAATCACGTACCGGCTCACCTTATCTGGTGGCCCCAAATGGGTTTTTTCTGCGAGATCCAAAAACCGATAAACCCCTGGTCTATGACCTGAAAACCGGGCAAGCCGTACCCTTTGATACAGTAGATACAGATCTGGCACTGGAAGGACATTTTGTTGTCAGTGGTAGCGAAAGAGGTGCGGATCAGGATCGCTGGGAACATCAGGATATCAAGGTCACCACCGCCTTTGAACACCTGCTCGAACATATTAAACCCTATACCCCATTGTGGGCCTCCAGGGTCTGCGATATCGACAACAAAATTATCCGCCGCATCGCCCTGGAATTTTTGCAGCATGCCCGCATCGGAGAAACCACTGTGATTGATGGCCGCACCCTACCCTTGCGACCGGTTGCCGTGGTGCTGGGCAAGACCGTCAACAATGGCTGGGGTGGCTATCAGTGCTGCTGGGCCAGAACCCTGCTGGCTTGTTTGGTCGGTGGACTGGAAGTCCCGGGTGGGACATTGGGCACAACGGTGCGCTTGAATCGCCCCGCTTCCGACCGCAATTTGAGCGTACATCCCTCAGCCGATGGTTTCATGGACTACCCGCTCAATCCCACGGATGAAGAGCATTGGCTAGCACGCCCGGATGTGCGCAATGCCAACCGCACCCTGGTACCACTGGTTGCCAATTCCCCCTGGAGTCAGGCCTTGGGGCCGACGCATCTGGCCTGGATGCAACAGGTCAAAGGGCCGGATAACTGGCCGCAGGCCACACCACCTGATCTGTGGTTTGTCTATCGCACGAATCCTGCAATCTCATTCTGGGACACCAACCATGTGGTCAAGACCATGGCGACGTTCCCATTCACGGTCTGCTTTGCCTATACGGCCGATGAAACCAATCATATGGCCGACATTCTACTGCCGGATTGTACCGATCTGGAGGGGTTGCAACTGATCCGACTGGGTGGCACCAAGTTTATCGAGCAATTCTGGGATGTACAGGGTTTTGCCTTGCGTCAGCCGGTGGCCGAACCCCAGGGCGATAGCCGTGACTTTACCTGGATCACCACCGAACTGGCCAAACGTTCCGGGCTGTTGGAAAGCTACAATGAAGCGCTGAATCATGGAGCTGTGGGTATTTCACTGAAATCTGATATCTACGACCACAGTCTGGATATCACCAAAGAACACACTGTTGAAGCCATCTGGGAAGCCGTTTGCCAATCTGCCAGTGCAGAAATGAGTGCTGGCAAGGAACACCAGGGGCTCGATTATTATCGCAAAAACGGCTATCGCTTTATCCCGTTTGAACGCATTAAATGGTATCTGACCCCTACCATGGAAGACCTGGGCCTGCGTTATGAGATGCCCTATCAGGAACAGCTGACCCGTGTCGGCACCCAACTCGGTAGGCGGCTGCACTCCCGGGGCATCAGTTGGTGGGACGAACAGCTTGAGGAATACCACGCACTACCGGACATGATGGATTTTCCGGGCATCTGGGAACAGGCACTGGAGCGTAATTTCAAGATCAACATCGACGACTATCCGTTTTGGCTCATCACTTCCCGCAGCATGCAATACGCCTGGGGTGGCAACGCTTCGATCCAGATTATTCACGAGGTTTCAAAAAATATTCGTACCCATGGCGGCCTGGTGATGAATACGGACCGAGCCCACGAACTGGGCTTGGAGGATGGTGACCGGGTGGAAATTCGTTCTCCACTGAGTGCTACCCGCGGCATCGTGGTCACCCGTCAGGGCATTCGTCCGGATACGGTGATGCTGATGGGGCAATTTGATCATTGGGCCACACCATTTGCCAGGGATTTTGCCATGCCGAGTATGAATTCCCTGGTACCGATGCTGCTGGATTTAACCGATTCCAGCGGCTCGGGTGCGGACCTGGCACGGGTCAGTATCAGCAAACTGCGTGGTGAGGCATGACCCGATACGTTATGGTTGCTGATATCAACCGCTGTGTCGGTTGTCAGACCTGTACCGCCGCATGCAAACATACCAATGCCACAGCTCCCGGGGTACAGTGGCGTAAGGTCCTGGACTTTGAGACCGGCAGGTTTCCAAATGTTCACCGGGCCTTTATTCCGGTTGGCTGTAATCATTGCCTGGATGCTCCCTGTGCTGATGTCTGTCCCACCACAGCCACACAAAAACGCCCGGATGGTATCGTCACCATCAACTATGACACCTGTATCGGCTGCGCGTACTGCATTGAAGCCTGTCCCTATCAGGCCCGGGAGCGGGTGGATATTCCAAACCGGGCCTATGGCACCCGGGTACAGATGAAACACGAACAACGGGTAGAGCATTTGGAGCGTCGGGCAGTGGCCCAAAAATGCACCTTTTGCGTTGACCGTGTTGATTTCGGCCTGGCCAATGGCCTGATCCCTGGCATCGACCCGGAGGCTACCCCGGCCTGCGTCAATGCCTGCATCGCCGATGCTTTGAGCTTCGGCGATATCGAAGATGAAAACAGCAATGTTGCGGAATTGCTGCGCAGTCACGAGTACTTTCGCATGCACGAAGAGCTCGATATCGGCTCTGGTTTCTATTATCTTTGGACTCCCAGAAAATGAGCATCGGTCCAAAACTGCAGCACAACTGGGATTGGCGAGCAGCCGGCAACTTCATCGCTGGGGGTAGCGGTGCCGGTTTGCTGTTGTTCACCTCGATACAGGCCTGGATGGG